>DATFVP010000202.1:0-3210 GCA_035260285.1 Methyloceanibacter sp. | reverse complement strand
GATCAGCGGCGCGAGACGGAAGGATTCGCGCAGTGGCCGATAGGCGATGCGCTCGACAGTCCAGCCCCACACCGCGGTGAGCAGCATGGCGATGATCAGCACAAGCACGAGCGCGAGCGGAACGAGCGTAAGGCCGAGGCTCATGATCAGGAGAAAGGCGAGCAGCGCGATGAAGGCGCCAACCATGAAGATGTCGCCATGGGCGAAGTTGATCATGCCGATGATGCCATAGACCATGGTGTAGCCGATGGCGATCAGGCCGTAGATCGAGCCGAGCGCGATCCCGTTGACCAGTTGTTGCAGGAAATAAGCCATGGACGCCGCTGCCCTCCTTCCCCCCGACCCGGGGCTAGCGTATCGGCCCCCTCGGCGATGGCCTCTGCCCGGGGCGCCTTTTCATAGCAATAAGGGCTTCGGGCGTACACCGTGAAGCGAATTATCGAGGCATGCCCAAATTACAGCAGCAGATGGGAGCCGTCGCAGAACGGCGGATCGCCGGTATCCTTGCAGCCGCAGAGCAGCGCGCTCTCGGTGCGCTCGGCGGTGAACATCAAGGGCTCGATGCCTGTGCCGGCATGGGAGCCGTCGCAAAAAGGCTGCTTTTGGCTTCGCCCGCAGCGGCACCAGGAATAGCGCTTTCCTGTTTCGAGCTCGACCTGATAGGGGCTGAGTTGCGGCCGTTCCAGCTCGGTCATGCCTTGGCTTCCCACATGAGAGAGGGGGGCTACTGGGCCCTGCTTAGCCAATTCTCGGAAGCCGCACAAGGAAGCGTTGATCGGCCCGTTGCGCGTACGACTGCATTGACGCCTCGCGCACCGCTCTCTCATCCTCGGCCGAAGCCGCGCTCTCGCGTGTCATGGGCAATTTCCTGAGAAATGTCGATGAAGGACGATCCTCGTCCGGCGACGTGACCGCTGTTTGAAGGGTGGACGCGTTCTTGGCGCTTCAAGCCGGCTAGTCTCCGAACAATCCTTGGATCTGCCCAGCCACGTTTTCTTTCGGCGGCTTAGATCTTGCCGCAGGCACAGACCCTGTCGGCGTGTCCGTGTTATCGTCGTCGATTGCGGCGGAGGCGATCGCTTTGCCGGACACGATGGGAGCAAGCTTGCTGTCAAGCGCATAAACGTCGGCGAAGCTCGTGACCTTGCCGTCGGCATCGGCGACGGCGGTGAAGTAGGTGGTGTGCACCGGTATGGGATGATCGAGGTTGACGGCGCTGTCATAGCCCTTGTCGAGGAGGTCCTGGACCTTCTTTGTGTCCCATCCCTTGTCTTCGGCGAGCAGAATTTGCGCGAGCTGGCTCGGCCTCTCCATGCGGATGCAGTTATGCCCTTCTGCGCGCATCGACGGCTTGAACAGGCCGCGCTTGATGGTGTCGTGCATGTAAACCATGTGCTTGTTGGGATAGACGAACTTGAGCTTGCCTAACACATTGGTTGGCCCTGGCGCCTGAACGAAGGCGATGTTGGCCATGTTCACGCTACTCCAGTTGACGCTGCCTGCATCGACGATGCGGCCGTTATATCTCACCTTGAGGCCGTGCTCGCTCAGGATCGAGCCGCCGCCGAACCAGCCACCGCCACGCAAGTTCGGCAGGAGGTTCTCCCGCACAATGGTCGGCGGCACAGTCCATTCCGGGTTGAACACGATGGACTGCATGTTGGCGGAGAAAACCGGGGTGGCATATTTCAACAGGCCGACGACGATCTTGTCAGAATGAATGACCTTCCCGTCTTTCACCACGTAGAGCATGTACTCAGGCACGTTGTCCTGAACGTAGATCTTGCCGAGATTCTCAGGCATCCACCGCCATCGTTCCATGTTGATGACGATGCGCTGAATGTCACGCTCGCTCGCAGGCTTGCTCGCACCGTCGCCACCGCGTGCCTTCAGCAACGCCTGCCGCAAATTCTGAAACTGCTCGTGCTTTGGATGCAGCGACTGGAGATAATTGTCGGGCGTAGGCGAAACGGAGATCTCGGCGAGCACGATCTTCGGGTCGCGTATGGGAGGATCGAGGTCGAGGATGCTGCTGAGGTTGGAAGGATTGACACGGCCCCCGCGGGCGAAGCGGGCATATTTCAGAACGGCAAGCTGAAGCTTGATCTCGGCGACAGCCTGCTCATCCGCTGTCTTGGGCAGGATTCCGGCCGACGGAAGTTGGAAGGCAGAGGCCGACAGGCCCCAATCGTCGGCCTTGCCGATCTCGTCGATGGTCGCTTGCGCTCTCGACGAGAATCCCATTGGGGTGACCCACACGGGAGGTCCGCTGCGCTGCGCATAGAAAGCATCGAGCGCGGCGAGATCGGCGGGATGTACACCTTTGCGCAAATTGGGATCGGCAAGCTTGTTGCGAATGCCGGCGATGACCGGATCGGCAACCGGGGCAGGCGCGGCTACCTCGGTCTGCGGCGGGACGGCTGCGCTTGGTGGCACCGCATTGGGCGGGCTTGGCGATGGAACGGCCGAAGATGGCGTGGTCGCGCCAGTTGGCGCGGCCGGTTGCTCTGCCGTGCCGACGTCCTCGGCGACTGAAGCCACCGGAACAAGCACCGCATACACCAGGGCAAGACCACCAGCGACACTGACGGCGACGAAGGATCGTCCGTGCATGTGCGTTTCCCCCGAACCCTCAAAGGTTAGTCCGAGATCGGCGCAATCGCCACTACGATCTCGGCGGGGCGCAAACGCCAAAGTTGAAACTTTCGTGAAGCCGGCCCTTGCAAACCCAGGAATTTGAGCCTTTTCGTTTTGGCGATGATGCAGTCCTGCAACAGCGAAAGCGCCGATCTTGCAGGGTCGTAAGCTCCTGTGGACAAGCTGGTCTTAAGGACTATTGACCAGGGCCACCCGGCGGGGCGAAACCGGACCCGTGTGCAACGAACGTCTTCGGATGACGCGGCAGGATTTCCTGCGCGCAGCCCTTGCTCTCACCGCTGTTCCGCTGTTGCGGCAGATCCCCGCCTTCGCCGCGCCGCCTTCGCCGGACTCGGTGGAGGTGAGCGAGATCGCGCCCGGCGTGTTCGTGCATCAGGGCCGCTACGAGATGCAGTCGCCAGAGAATGAGGGCGACATGGCCAATGCCGGCTTCGTGGTCGGCAGCGACGCCGTCGCCGTGATCGATACCTTGGGCAGCGCCATAGTGGGGGAGCGCCTGCGCAACGCCGTCCGCGCCGTTACGAAGAAGCCGATCCGCTACGTGATCAACAC
>DATFVP010000201.1:0-8110 GCA_035260285.1 Methyloceanibacter sp. | reverse complement strand
CGGAGGGCTATCGCTTCTCCTTCGATATGCTGGGCGAGGCGGCGCGCACCGCAGAGGATGCTGCGGCCTACACGGCGCGCTATCACGAGGCCGTCGAGGCCATTTCCGCTTGGGCCGGGTCGCCGCAAATGCGCGACGAGGATGAGCTTCATATCCGGCCCGGACTGTCGGTGAAGCTGTCGGCGCTACATCCGCGCTATCAGGCTTCACAAGCAGCGCGGCTGCACGAGGAGCTTCTGCCGACCTTGCGTGAGCTTGCCCTTGCTATGCGCGAGGCGTGGCTGCCGCTCACCATCGACGCCGAGGAGCAGGACAAACTCGATCTGAGCCTTGCGTTGCTCGAGCCTCTGCTCATCGATCCCACGCTCGCCGGCTGGAACGGGCTCGGGCTCGCGGTGCAGGCCTATGGCAAACGGGCGCTGCCGCTCATCGAATGCCTAGTCCGGATAGCAGACGCCACAGGACGCCGCATTCCGGTCAGGTTGGTGAAGGGCGCCTATTGGGACAGCGAGATCAAATGGGCGCAAGAAACGGGGCTTGCCGGATACCCTGTGTTCACACGCAAGGTGAACACCGACCTCGCTTACCTCGCCGCGGCGCGAGCGCTCCTGGCGGAGCCACAGCATATGTTCCCGCAATTTGCCACCCATAACGCCCACACCATCGCCGCCATCGCCGTGCTGGCCGGGAATCGCGACTACGAGTTCCAGCGCCTCTACGGCATGGGCGAGGCGCTGCATCGGGAGGTGATACGGCCGGAGGCCCTGGGCAAACCGTGCCGCATCTACGCGCCGGTCGGAGGGCACAAGGACCTGCTCGCTTATCTCGTGCGCCGGCTGCTTGAGAACGGCGCCAACACCTCTTTCGTCAACCGGCTGGCCGACGACAAAGCGCCGATCTCGGCGATCATCGCCGACCCGGTGGAGAAGGCGGCGAGGGTCGAGCCCAAGGCCAATCCCCTGATTCCGGTCCCGCCGGACCTGTTCGCGCCCGAGCGGCGGAACAGTCTTGGGCTGCCGCTGTGGGCCGATGAGGTCCGCGAGCCTCTGGTGACGGTCGTCAAAAAGGCGCTGGCGACGCCGGCGGAAGCCGGTCCGATCGTCTCCGGCGAAGACCTGGAGGGAGTCGAGACCGTCGATATCACCTCACCACATGACCGTAGGGTCCTCGTCGGCACCTGCCGCACCGCCGATCCGCCAGCCATCGACAGGGCGCTGACCGCTGCGAAAGGGGCGGCTCAGGATTGGGACCGAAAAGGCGGCGAGGTCCGCGCCGCGATGCTCGACCGCGCCGCCGATCTGTTCGAGGCGGACCGCGCCCCCTTGATCGGCCTGATGGTGCGGGAGGCCGGCAAAACGCTTGCCAACGCTCAAGGAGATTTGCGCGAGGCAGTCGACCATCTCCGCTACGCGGCCGCGGAGGCGCGCCGGAGTTTCGCTGCGCCGCTCGAGCTCAAGGGTCCGACCGGAGAGCGCAACGAGTTTAGCTTGCATGGACGCGGCGTCTTTGCCTGCATCTCACCCTGGAATTTCCCGCTTGCCATTTTCACCGGCCAGATCGCCGGCGCACTCGCTGCAGGCAATGCTGTCGTGGCGAAGCCTGCGGAGCAGACCCCGCTCACGGCGGCGCGCGCCGTGCGTCATCTGCACGCCGCGGGCGTGCCGGTTGACGTGCTCCATCTCCTTCCCGGACGCGGCGAACCGGTCGGTGCGGCGCTCGTGCGCGACCCGCGCATCGACGGCGCGGCCTTCACCGGCGGCACTCACACCGGGATTGCCATCAACCGCGCGCTCGCCCAGCGCGACGGGCCGATCGCCAGACTGATTGCGGAGACCGGCGGCCAGAATTGCATGATCGTCGATTCCTCGGCGCTCCCCGAGCAGGTGGTGGACGATGCTTTGGCATCGGCCTTCGACAGCGCCGGACAGCGCTGCTCTGCGCTGCGCGTCCTGTTGCTGCAAGAGGACGTGGCGGGAGGCATGATCGACATGCTGCTTGGCGCGGCGCGCGAGCTCGTGATCGGCGATCCTCTCGACTATGCGACGGATGTCGGCCCGGTGATCGACGCCGAGGCGAAGACATCGCTCGATCAGCACAAAGCGCGCATGCGGCACGAGGCGCGAGAGCTGCTCGATCTCCCGTTGCCGAGATGTTGCGCTCACGGCAGCTATGTCGCACCGGCGATCTATGCCATCCCCTCGCTGAATCTGCTTCAGCGTGAAGTGTTCGGGCCGATCCTGCATGTGGTTACCTTCGCCGGCGACCGGTTGGCGGAGGTTTGCGAGGCGATCAACGCCACCGGCTACGGCCTGACGCTCGGGCTGCAAACCCGAGTGCAGGCCACCGCGGACTTCGTGGCCGAGCGGGTGAAGGTCGGCAATCTCTACGTCAACCGCAACCAGATCGGGGCCGTGGTGGGCGTGCAGCCTTTCGGCGGAGAGGGCCTGTCAGGCACCGGGCCGAAGACCGGAGGTCCGAACTACCTCAAGGGCTTTGCGCTTGAGCGAGTGCGGACCACGGACCTTACCGCCTCCGGCGGCAATGCCGCGTTGCTCGCTGCGGCAAGCGATGACGATTAGCCGAGCGAAACCATTGTCGTCGGGCATGGGAGGGTCCATCTTACGCGGCGGGGGCGCGCGCCGATCGGGAGGCCTAAGGAATGGCGGCTCAATCGAAGACGCCGGTGAAGACGGAGAGCGGCGGTGCGGTCGAGACGGCGCGCTCGAGCGGCGCCGATGTTGATGCCTTTCTCGCCCGCGTGAAATCCATGACGCCGGCGGTCTCGGGCCGCGGGCGGCTGATCTTCGCCATGGACGCGACCATGAGCCGGCAGCCGACCTGGGACCTTGCCCTCAAGCTTCAGGCCGACATGTTCCGCGCCGTCAAGGAGGTCGGCGGCCTTGATGTGCAGCTCGTCTACTTCCGCGGGTTGAACGAGACCCGTGCGAGCAAATGGGTCGGCGACCCCGAGGGGCTTGCGCGGCTGATGACGCGAGTTTCCTGCCAGGGTGGCTTCACTCAGATGCGCAAGGTGCTCGCCCACGCCCGGCGAGAAAGCAAGAAGGCCAAGGTCAATGCCATCGTCTATGTCGGCGATTGCATTGAGGAGGATATCGACGAGCTTTGCGGCCGCGCTGGCGAGCTGGCGCTGCTCGGCGTGCCGATGTTCCTGTTCCAGGAGGGGCGGGAGCCCCGCGCCGAGCGCGCCTTCAAGGAGATCGCGAGGCTAACACGCGGCGCCTATTGTCATTTCGACGCCGGCTCGGCCCGTCAGTTGCGCGAGCTGTTGGCAGCGGTTGCCGTCTACGCCACCGGCGGGCGCAAGGCGCTTCAGGATTACGGCGCAGCAACCAAGAGCGGTGCCGCGGTGCGGCTTCTCGAACAACTCTCTTAGCGCTCTCTGACAATGCCAGCCTTCCTCGCCGGTCTTGCGGCCCTTCTGCTTCTCATCTTCGGCGCCCGCCTGCTCGCGTCGGCGAATCCGCAGAAGCTCGCTGCCGGCATGCGCATGGCAGGAGGCATTCTGCTTCTCCTGGTCGCTGCTTTCCTGATGGCGCGTGGGGCCATTCCGCTCGCTATTCCTCTTGCCTTTTTCGGCCTTGCTTTGCTCGGGTTACCGGTCAGATCCTGGTTCGGCTCCGGCGGGCCGTTTGCGTCGAGCAAGTCGCCGGGGCAGAAATCAGAGGTACGCACCGGCGCCCTCGAAATGGTGCTCGACCATGACAGCGGCGAGATGGAGGGACGCTGTCTAAAAGGCCAATTCGCGGCGAGGATGCTGTCCTCGCTGAGCGACGCCGAACTCCTCGTCCTGCTCGCGGAGCTGCGCGCCACGGACGCGCAAGGCGCATCCCTGATCGAGGCCTATCTCGACCGGCGCGCGCCAGGCTGGCGCGAGAGGAGCGCGGAAGGGGCGGCGCGGGAGGAGGCCAGGGCGCCACGCGGCGGAAAAATCCGCATGTCGCGTGAGGAGGCCTACGAAGTGCTGGGCCTAAAAAAGGAGGCGAGCGAGGATGAGGTCCGCGCCGCGCACCGCAAGCTGATGATGAAAGTCCACCCGGATCAAGGCGGCTCGGACTATCTTGCCGCGCGCATCAACGAGGCGAAGGATGTCCTGCTTGGGCGGAAGTAAGTCGTTCGCCGTGATCGCCCGCGATATTCTCACCATCGATCCTGAAACCATCTAGGATACGAGGGTGCTGGCCACCTATCTCGACGGATATCTCGTCTACTCCGCCTCGTCCGGCGGCAATGCCGAAGAGGATGACGAAGGTGAGGATGCCGGGAAGTGGTGGGACAAGCGCGAGGCGCGGATGCGCGAATGGCTCAACCGTGACTGATTTGTACAGGGAGCTAGTTGGCGCGCATCACCACGCAGTCGAAGGACATGCGCTTCAATTGGGCGCAGGTGCTTTTTGCACTGTCCTGCGAGAAGCCGGCAAAGCGCGCGCGGTACCATTGCGTGTCATCTTTCTGGAAGATCACAGCGATTGGCTGGTGGCCGTCTACCACCGAGCTCGCACGGCCCTGAACCTCGCCGAGCCGGCTCTCTGCCTCGGCCTGAGAGGTGAAGGCTCCAACCTGCACATGGTAGGGGCCCAATGCGTCGGCGGACTTGGTGGGTCCGGTCGGCGTGGGCTCGGCGGCCACTTCTACAGGGGCGGGGGCAAGCTTGGCGGCCGTTGGCGCAGCGTCCTGGCCGAGGCTAACCGGCTCGGCTGTTGGAGCCGCCGAAGCGAGCGCAAAGGCCCGCTTCTTGGCGACTGACGACGGGCGCGCCGGCGGGGCCGGGAAGGCCGGCGTCTCGAGGCTTGCCACGAGCGGCGTGGTCTCGGCAGGCTTGGGTCTCGCGGCGACAGCCTGGGGGAAGGATTGGTCGAGCAGCGCCCGCATGGCGGCGTCGCGCTGGCCGCCGGTCCTGCCGCCAAGCACAACCGCCACCAGGTGTTTGTCGTCGCGCCGCACCGAGGCGGTCAGGTTGAAGCCAGCGGCTCTGGTGTAGCCGGTCTTGATTCCGTCGGTGCCCTTGTAGCCGAACAACAGGCGATTGTGGTTGCGATAGCGGCGGCCGTGATAGGCGAAATATCTCGTTTGGAAGCAGCCGTAATATTCCGGGAAGTCTCGGATCAGGTGCTGCGCCAGGACCGCCATGTCACGCGCTGTGGTTACCTGCTCGTCATTGGGCAAGCCCGAGGCATTGCGGAACAGCGTGGACATCATGCCAAGCTCCTGCGCCTTCCTCGTCATCACCCTGGCGAAGTTCTGTTCCGTACCGGCGAGGTTCTCGGCGATGGTCACGGCGGCGTCGTTGGCGGACAGGGTGACGAGGGCGTTGACGGCATCGGCGGCGCGAATCGTCGCTCCCGGCTTCAGGTTGAGCTTGGTCGGCGCCTGGCTCGCCGCATAGGGCGTTACCACGAGTTCCGAATCAGGGCTGACGGCCCCTGCGCGCATGTAAGAGAAGAGGACATAGAGGGTCATCATCTTGGTGAGCGACGCTGGCGCCCGCGGGATGGTGGAGGCTTGCTCATAAAGGATGCGGCCCGAATTCATGTCGACCACGATGGCTGCGGCAATGGCGCTGCCGCTCGATCGGGTTTTCGGCCTTGCCAGTGCTTCGGTCGAAGGCACGGTCATCGCGAGCGCGAGCATGAGCGCAACCGACCGCCACGTGCGCGGGCATTGCTCCACCCAAATGTTTCGCTGCCGGAACCCCACCCCGTCCTCGAAGGCCGTCTGGCCTCGCCCCCGTCTTTTCGAATCTTCCCGAACGCCACCCAAGTGACACGAGCTTTGTCGCAACTTGCTGGCGCGACTGGGTTCGGAAGAAGGCTAAAATCCGGCGATTGCCAAAGCGTTAAGGCCGCTAAACCAAGATTATTGTGCAGTGCAAAAATTCTTGTTGACCGTTTATTGTGCAATGCATATATATGGCTCGCCACGCTAGGATCGGTTTTTTTCAGAGAGGGCTCATGATGCTCAAAGGTTTCGAAGAGTTTCAGAAAGTTGGTAAGGACGGCTTCGATGCGGCAGTCAAGTCCTTCGGTGAGATGAACAAGGGCTTCCAGGCCATCGCTGCCGAGGTGACCGATTATTCCAAAAAGGCGTTCGAGGACAGCACGCGTTGCTTCGAGCAGCTTATCGGCGCCAAGTCGGTAGAGCAGGCTGTCGAGATTCAATCCCAGTATGCGAAGAAGGCGTATGACACCTACATCGCCGAGATGTCCAAGATCGGCGAGATGTATGCGGGCCTCGCTCGCGATGCCTACAAGCCGGTCGAGACTGCCTTCACGAAAAAGGTCTCCTAACGGCACCTGCCAGACTCCACCTGGTCCATCGAAAGACCCGGGATTGTTTCCCGGGTCTTTTTTTTTGCCGTTTTCCCGACAGCAATCAGCACTATGTTATGGAGCATCTGCAGCGCGCATTTGCTGCTTCTTGCATGATGCCGGTAGAATGGATCAGGATAACGTCTTGGAAGATGACGAACGAGACGCCACATAGGGATTGACGATGGCGCGGAACGGCGACACTCGCCGGGGCGGCGACACCGGCACTCACATTATCACCAAGACGCGTCCGAAGACGAAGCGGCCGAGCCTGTACAAGGTGCTGCTTCTCAACGACGACTACACACCGATGGATTTCGTCGTCTACATCCTTGAGCGCTTCTTCAATAAGGCGCCGGAAGAGGCGACTCGGATTATGCTGCACGTCCATCAGAAGGGCGTCGGCATTTGTGGAGTCTACACATATGAGGTGGCTGAGACTAAAGTGGCCCAGGTGACGAGCTTCGCCCGTCAGCATGAGCACCCGCTGCAATGCACCATGGAGAAAGAGTGAGGGTTTAGGTGGCTTCCTTCTCGTCCAGTCTGGAACAGGCCTTACGGCGCGCCCTGCAATACGCCAACGAGCGCAGTCACGAATATGCGACGCTCGAGCATCTGCTGCTGTCGCTGCTCGATGACCGCGACGCCGCGGCAGTGATGCGCGCCTGCGACGTCGATCTCGACCTGTTGCGGGACAAGCTCACCGGTTATCTCGACAACGAGCTCGCGGGGCTCGTGCTCGATTCGCATAACGATGCCCAGCCGACCGCAGGCTTCCAGCGCGTGATCCACCGCGCCGTCGCCCATGTGCAGTCCTCTGGCCGCGAGGAGGTGACCGGCGCCAACGTGCTGGTGGCGATCTTCGCCGAGCGGGAGAGCCACGCCGCCTTCTTCCTGCAAGAGCAGCATATGACCCGCTTCGACGCGGTGAACTACATCAGCCACGGCATCGCCAAGCGGGCCGGTATGTCCGAGCCGCGCACCGTGCGCGGGGTGGAAGAGGATGCGGCGACAGTCGAGGGCGGCGACGAGAAGAAGCGCGGCGCCGATGCGCTCGAGGTCTATTGCATCAACCTGAACCAGAAGGCGCGGGCAGGGCGCATCGATCCTCTGATCGGCCGCGGGCCTGAGATCCAACGTACCATCCAGGTGCTCTGCCGGCGGCAGAAGAACAACCCGCTGTTCGTGGGCGACCCCGGCGTCGGCAAGACCGCAATCGCCGAGGGCCTCGCACGGCGCATCGTCATGGGCGATGTGCCGGAGGTGCTCGCCGAGTCCACTATCTTCCAGCTCGACATGGGCGCGCTTCTCGCTGGCACGCGCTACCGCGGCGATTTCGAGGAGCGGCTGAAAGCGGTGATGCGCGAGATCGAGGCCTATCCCGGCGCCATCATGTTCATCGACGAGATCCACACGGTGATCGGCGCCGGCGCCACGTCGGGCGGGGCCATGGACGCCTCGAACCTGCTCAAGCCCGCGCTGCAGTCGGGCACGCTCCGCTGCATCGGGTCGACGACCTATAAGGAGTACCGGCAGCATTTCGAGAAGGACCGGGCGCTGGTGCGCCGGTTCCAGAAGATCGACGTGAACGAGCCATCGGTGCCCGATGCCATCGAGATCCTGAAAGGCCTCAAGCCTTACTTCGAGGACTTCCACCGCGTGCGCTACACGCGGCAGGCGATCAAGTCCGCGGTCGAGCTTTCGGCCAAATACATTCACGACCGCAAGCTGCCCGACAAGGCGATCGACGTGATCGACGAGACCGGCGCCTCGCAGATGCTGCT
>DATFVP010000200.1:0-4072 GCA_035260285.1 Methyloceanibacter sp. | reverse complement strand
GGCGGCTCAGACCTCGGATTGGCCATTCGCTGCCAGAGCGACAATTACAAGATCGAGATCAGGAGCAAGCTCAGTTATAGCGGCGGGCGCCTTTCGGGCAATTGGGAGGAGCGCACCTTCAATGCTTCGGGAACCGCCACGGGAACCGCCACACCCAACAAGATTTCGCTCGCAATTAAAGGCGGCGTCACCGCCAGCATGCTCGTCAACTACACGAAGTCGAGCCAGAACGTGAACATCTCGGTGCAAGGCGTTGCCTTGCAAGGCGTGCGCATCGCGTTAGGCCGGAGTTGACCCGCCATCATCTTTCCCGGCCTTGAATCAGCCCTTGCCTTGGCAAGGGACGAAGTCTCTATGGCGTAACCAGTACGACCATAAGCCGGAGGTGCCCATGGCGAGCGACGGCGCGTTACTGACAGCCAAGTTTGAAGACGGCAGGCTCGAGCTTGCCGCCGGAGGCTCCTGGACCGCGCCTCATGCGGCGGAGATTGAAGCCCTGGTCGACCGCGCCGCCGCTGATTTGGGCCGGGCCAAGGCGGTTTCCATCGATATGCGCGGGGTGCGCGAATTCGACACATTCGGCGCTTGGCTGCTTGAGCGCCTCACGCGGCAATGGCGGAGCGCCGGAGCTTCCCCCGCCGTGGTCGGCATGCCGGAGCACGACCGGACCCTGCTCAAGGAGATGAGCGGGGTGAACCTCGAGCCGGTCGTTTCGCCAGCGCAGCCCAACCCCATCGTCTCGGCTCTTGCCGCACTGGGGAGCGGAGTGGCGGGCTTCGGGCGCGACCTCGGCACCTTCGCCAATATGCTCGGTGCCATCGGCGTTGCCGCGGTTCGCGTGCTCGCCCGCCCGCGCGAATTTCGCTTCACTTCGGCGGTCAATCAGTTCGATCGCGTCTGCTGGCAGGCGGTCCCCATCATCCTCCTCATCACCTTTCTGATCGGCGCCATCATCGCCCAGCAGGGCATCTTCCACTTCCGCAAATTCGGCGCCGAGATGTACGCCGTCGATCTCGTCGGCATTCTCATCCTGCGCGAGGTCGGCGTGCTCATCGTCGCCATCATGGTCGCCGGCCGCTCCGGCAGCTCCTACACCGCCGAGCTCGGCTCGATGATGATGCGGGAGGAAGTCGATGCCTTGCGCACCATGGGTTTCGATCCGGTCGAGGTGCTGATCCTGCCTCGCGTACTCGTGCTGATCATCGCGCTACCGGTGCTCACCTTCCTTGGATCGATGGCCGCGCTTTACGGCGGCGGCCTTGTCGCCTGGCTCTATGGCGGCATGAGCCCGGAGATCTACATTTCGCGGCTCGAAGAGGCGATTTCGCTCACACATTTCAAGGTTGGCATGGTCAAGGCTCCGTTCATGGGGCTGGTAATCGGGGTGGTGGCCTGCGCCGAAGGGTTGCTGGTCAAGGGCAGCGCCGAGTCGCTCGGATTGCAGACCACGGCGTCGGTAGTGAAGTCGATCTTCCTCGTGATCGTGCTCGACGGCCTGTTCGCCATCTTCTTTGCTTCGATCGGGATGTGACGGAGGCAACGTGAAGGACAAGCCGGTCATCTCGATCAAGGACCTCGTAGTCGGCTTCGGCGACCAGACCGTGCTCGACCATCTGTCGCTCGACGTGCGCAAGGGCGAGATTCTCGGCGTGGTTGGGAAGTCAGGCGGCGGCAAGTCGGTGCTTCTGCGCACCATCATCGGCCTTCTGCCCAAGTGGCACGGCAAGATCGAGGTGCTCGGCACAGATCTCGATAATGCGACGGAGCAAGAGAGACGGGCTCTCGAGCGCCGCTGGGGCGTGCTGTTCCAGCAGGGCGCCTTGTTCTCCTCGCTAACCGTGCGTCAGAACGTGCAGTTCCCCATGCGCGAGAATCTCGAAATCTCCCAGCGGCTGATGGACGAGATGGCGCTTGCCAAGCTTGATATGGTTGGGCTCACGCCCGTCGATGCTGACAAATATCCGGCGGAGTTGTCGGGCGGCATGACCAAACGCGTGGCGCTTGCCCGCGCGCTCGCGCTTGACCCCGAAATCGTTTTCCTGGATGAGCCGACGTCGGGACTAGATCCGATCGCGGCAGGAGATTTCGACGCGCTGATCAAGACGCTGCAAGGAACGCTCGGTCTCACCGTGTACATGAACACCCACGACCTCGAGAGCCTGTACGCCGTGTGCGACCGCATCGCCGCGCTCGCCGACGGCCGCATTGTTGCCTTGGGATCGATGGAGACCATGCTCGAATGCACGCATCCCTGGGTGCAGACCTATTTTCAAGGGAAGCGCGGCGGGATGCTCACGAAACGAATCGGCCAGCTGGTGGATTGAGGCTCGAACATGGAAACACGTGCCCGCTACGCGCTGATTGGCGCCTTCATGCTCGCCGTGATCGCGGCCAGCTTCGCCTTCGTCTATTGGCTGGAGAACAAGGGCGGATTCGGCCAACGCGCTTATTATCAGCTCCGCTTCGACAGCTCGGTGTCGGGGCTTCAGGAGGGATCGGCGGTGCTGTTCAACGGCATTCGCGTGGGCGAGGTGACCGGGCTTGGGCTCGATCCTGAACATCCCGATCAGGTGATCGTCACCGTTGGCGTGGTGAACGGCACGCCGGTGCGCAGCGACACGAAGGTGGGGATCGAGTCGCAAGGCTTGACCGGCGGCGCGGCAGTGACGCTCACCGGCGGCGACGCTTCAAGTCCGCCGGCCTCCGCCGAGAATGGCCAATTGCCGCTCCTCAGCGCCGAGCCTGGCGCAGGGCAGGACTGGCAGTCGCTCGGCCGGGAGGTGCTTCGCAAGCTCGACAACATCCTCACCGACAATGCCGACAATCTGCATAGCGCCATCGCCAACTTCAACACCTTCACCGACGTGCTGGCGAAGAACTCCGATCGCATCGAAGGTCTTCTCGCCGGGCTCGAGAAGCTGACGGGAGGAGGCTCGTCAAAAACGACCGCGCCGACTTATGACGTCACCGCGCTGAATGACTTTTCGAAGCCGGCAGAAATGCCGTCCTGGCAGCTGGTGGTGCCCGAGCCGACGGCGCTGCTCACGCTTAACTCAGACAAGATCAAGGTGCGCCCTGCCGATGGCGCGGAAAGCTCCGACATTCCGGATGCAAGATGGTCCGACAATATCCCGATCCTGCTTCAGGAGAAGTTCATTCAGAGCTTCGAGAACGCCGGCTATTCGCAAGCCGTGAGCCGGCCGCGCGACGGTTTCGATGCGCCCTATCAGCTTCTGCTCGACATCAGGAGCTTCTCGCTGGTCTCCGGAGCCGAGCCTTCGGGCGAGCTCGAATTCGAGGCTAAGATCCTCGGACCCGGCAGCAAGATCCTCGCGGCGAAGTCGTTCCACACGACGGCGCCAGCGACCGGCACCGATGCTGCCGCTGCGGCGGCGGCGTTGAACCAGGCCTTCGCCAAGGCCGCGAAGGAGCTCGTGCCGTGGACCGTCGACGGCGTCAATAGCGCTCCACCAGAGCCTGCTCCGCCTCCCGCAGGGCAGGCCGAACCGCAAACCGAGCCGCAAGGCGAACCTCCGGCGCCATCGCCACCGACCTAGCCGGCTCTCGCCATTCTTCTCCTCGCACTCTGCCGGCGGCCCACACGGGCTCGCGTTGCTTTGTGACAGTTCCACGGCAATTTCCGCAAGATTGATCTTCTTCAGACATGATAGTTTTAGCGCCTTCTGGCTCACTTGGCGTGGTGCGTAAGAGTTGCGGTAATGTCGGATAGCGATAAGGCCAAACGCGAGCCAAGAGAGTTCGAGCTTAAACTTGAATTCGATCCCGCCGATCTTGCCGCCATCGAAGCGCATCCTCTGCTTGCCGGAATAAGGCTCGACCGGCAGACCCTGGTCTCGGTCTATTACGAGACCGACACCCATGCCTTGCGAGAGGCGGGTCTCTGCCTGCGCGTGCGCAATACCGGCAAGGGCTATGTGCAGACCGTCAAGAGCATGAACGGCATGGCAGAGCTTTTCGACCGCCCGGAATGGGAGCGGGAGGTCAACGGCCCTTGGCCCGATCTCAAACTCGCCGCCGGCACGCCGCTCGAACCTCTTCTGAAAGACGGCAT
>DATFVP010000199.1:0-17552 GCA_035260285.1 Methyloceanibacter sp. | reverse complement strand
CAACGCTGCGCACGGCGTCGCGGAAGCTTTCTTGCTTCAAGGCCTGCTCGAGGCTCGCCACGATCGCGTCGTCGCCGATTTCCGCTTCGTGCGGATTCGGCGGACCGACCAGAACCACGAACTCCCCCTTGAGCTCTGTTGAGCCCAACGTCGCAGCAAGCTCGGCAGGGGTCCCGCGCGCGACGCTCTCATGCAGCTTGGTAAGCTCCTTGGCGATCGCAGCCTCCCGTGCGCCATAGACATCGCTCATGTCGGCTAGAGCCGCGTGAAGCCGCGATGCCGTCTCGTAGAAGATCAGCGTGGCCGGCACCGGCTTCAGCTCTTCCAGCCGCTTCCGCCTCTGCCCTCCCTTCGGCGGCAGGAAGCCTGCAAACAGGAAAGTGTCGGTGGGAAGCCCGGCGCTGGTCAGCGCCGCGAGCGCTGCCGACGGACCTGGCACGCTGGTCACCTGAAGCCCGACCTCCAAAGCTTCGCGCACGAGCTTGTAGCCAGGATCTGAGACGAGCGGCGTGCCGGCGTCGGAGATCAGCGCCACCGCGAATCCTGCCCTGATGCGGGCGAGCAGCCGCGGGCGCTCCTTCGCAGCGTTGTGCTCATGATAGGGGGAAAGCTCGGCCTTGATGCCGAAATGGGAGAGGAGCTTGCGGCTGTGGCGCGTATCCTCAGCAGCAATCAGATCGGCGCGGGTGAGAACGGCAAGAGCGCGGAGCGAAAGGTCGGCGAGGTTGCCGATCGGGGTCGCTACCAGATAGAGACCAGGCGGAAGCTGCCGCTCCATTTCTTCGGCGAGCGCGGCTTCAACGCGCTGAACCAGCCTCCGCGCTGCGTTCTGGTCGTCTTGGCGATGATCCTGCACGCATGCGCTTATAGCTCAGGCAGGCTGCCGGTGAACTGCCTAAAGTGCGGGCTTGAGCGGCGCTATGCTTGAAGAGGCGCCATGCTATAGTAGCGCTTCGCGCCCATAACGAATGAGCCATAGTTGCGGTCGAAATTTTGTCCAAAGGGCGGACGGCGGTTTTTGCAGAGCCGATGGACGACGGTAAACTTGCGTCTGCCGCTCGGGGACACAAGGGCTCGCGATAGCCTCTCGCTTCGCTCGCCTTGAAGCGAAGGGGTCATGCGACTTCCACATCGGATCGGTCTGACGCTTCGCGCCGCGAAGATTCTGCTCGCGGGCTTTGCCGTTTCGATTCTGCTCGCCGCTTGCGGCGGCGGCAGCGGCCCAGGGCCGATAAGTCCGGGCGTGACCGGCTCGACCGGCGCGGTGAAGGTGGCGCTGCTCCTGCCGCTCACCGGCTCAGGCAACACGCCCACTGTGGCAAAGGCGCTAAAGCAGGCGGCCGAGCTCGCTCTGTTCGATTTCGACAATCCGTCGGTCTCGCTCGTGCCGAAGGACACCAAGGGCACTCCAGCAGGCGCCCAAGCGGCGGCGCAGAGTGCGATCCAGGATGGCGCCGAGCTGATCATCGGCCCGCTGTTCGCCCAAGAAGTCGCTGCCGCCGCTCCGATCGCGCGTCAGTCTAACATTCCCATGATCGCCTTTTCGAGCGACGAGAAGGTCGCCGGCGGCGGTGTCTATCTCTTGAGCTTCCTCGCCGGACGCGATGTGCCGCGCATCGTTTCCTACGCCGCCTCCCGCGGCAAACACAATTTCGCGCTGCTGATCCCGCAGTCGCCTTACGGCAGGCTGGCCGAGGAAGCGTTTGCGCGCAGCATCGGGCGGAGCGGGGGGCAGACGGTGGTGCGCGCCACCTTCCCGCCGAACGACGCCAACGCTATGCTCGGCCCGGTGCGGCAGGTGGCAAGCGCCATGAAGGCCGGGCAGGTCGATGCGCTGTTCTTGCCCGCCGGACCTGAGGACCTCCAATCGCTCGCGCCACTACTTGCCTCGAACGGCGTCTCCAGCAAAGGCCTGCAATTCCTCGGCACCGGGCAATGGGACTATCCCTCGATCGGCAGGGACGCGGCCTTGGTCGGCGGCTGGTTTCCCGCACCTGATCCGAAAGGCTGGAGCGATTTCGTCGGGAAATACGCCAAGACCTATGGCTCGACCCCGCCGCGCATCGCGAGCCTCGGCTACGACGCGGTGAGCCTTGCCGTGTCGCTGTCGCCAAATCCGCCTGGGCAGCGCTACACGGCGACGACACTCACGCGAGGAAGCGGCTTTGCCGGCGTCGACGGATTGTTCAGGCTGTTGCCGGACGGCACATCGGAGCGCGGGCTTGCCATTCTCGAAGTGCGCGAATACGGGCCTCAGGTGATGGAGCCCGCGCCGAACAGCTTCACCTCCGCGCAATATTAGGCTGCAAGTTCCACAATCAGCCTGTCCAGCACGAGGCGTCCGGCGTCGGTCGCGCGCAGCCGTCCGGGGGTCTGCTTGACCAGACCTTGGGCCTCTAGCTGTTGCAGCCGCACATCGTCGAGCTTTCGCCCGTCGATGGCCTTGAGTCGCTTCACGTCGATGCCTTCAGCGAGGCGCAAGCCCATGAGGAGATATTCGTCGGCAGAGTTTTGCGGGGTTAGTACCTCGTCCTGCTCAATGCCGTGGCCTGAGGCGGCGACCGCTTGCAGCCACGCTTCCGGGGATTTGCGAATGGCGATGGCATGTTTGCCGTCGTCTCGGGTGATGCGGCTATGGGCGCCTGGTCCGATGCCGGAATAGTCGTAACCGCGCCAATAAAGGAGATTGTGGCGCGACTCCGCTCCAGGCCGCGCGTGGTTCGACACCTCGTAAGAAGGAAGGCCTGCGGAATCGCAAAGCTCCTGGGTGAGAAGATAGAATTCTTCGGCCTTCTCGCCCTCGGGGACGGTGAGTGTGCCGGCGGCGTGCAGCGCGGCGAACGGCGTGCCGGGCTCAATGGTTAGCTGATAGAGCGAGAGGTGGTCCTGAGCGTGGGCAAGCGCTTGTGTCAGTTCGTCCCGCCAAGCCGGCAAAGTCTGTCCCTGCCGCGCATAGATCAGGTCGAAGGATACGCGCTCAAAACTGCGCTTGGCGATGGCCAGTGCGGCAAGAGCCTCAGCAGCTGTGTGCATGCGGCCGAGCGATTTGAGGCTCGCATCATCGAGTGACTGGACGCCCAGCGACACCCGGTTGACGCCGGCGGCGCGGTAACCTGCGAAGCGCCCGGCCTCGACGGATGTGGGATTGGCTTCGAGCGTGATCTCTGCGTCAGCGTCGACGGCCCACAACCCGGCGATGCGGTCGAGGATGGCACCGACCCTCTCAGGAGCCATCAGTGACGGCGTGCCGCCGCCGAAGAAGATGCTCGAGACGACGCGGCCGGGTGCGAGTGACGCAAAGTGTGTGAGCTCAAAAAGGTAGGCCGCAACGAAGTTGCCCTGGTCGATGCCGGCGTAGCGCACATGGGAGTTGAAGTCGCAATAGGGGCATTTGGCGAGGCAGAACGGCCAATGCAGATAGACCCCAAACGGTTCAGTCATCGTCATAGGCAGCGATCATCAGCTTCTCGAAGGCGCGGGCCCGGTGCGAGATCGAGTCCTTCAAGCGTGGCTCCATTTCGCCGAAGGTCTCACTAAAGCCTTCCGGCACGAAGATCGGATCATAGCCGAAACCGCGGTTCCCGCGCGGCGGCCAGGTGATCGAGCCGAACACCTTGCCTTCGAACACCTCCGACTTGCCGTCGGGCGCGGCGAGGGCCAGCGCGCAGGTGAAATTGGCGGTTAAGTCCTTGGCGGCTGTCGCCCCAAGATCGCGATGGACACGATCCATGGCGAGGCCGAAGTCACGCGCCGTGCCGCCCCAGCGCGCCGAATGGATGCCTGGCTCTCCGCCAAGTGCCCTGACCTCGAGCCCTGAATCGTCGGCAAGGGCCGGGAGCCCCGAGGCTCGCGCCGCAGCGACAGCCTTGAGCGCTGCGTTTTCGGCGAAGCTGGCCCCGGTCTCCTCAGGCTCTGGCAGGCAGAGCTTGCCCGCGGACACCGCCTCAACGCCGAATGGCGCGAGCAAATCGGCGATCTCGCGCACCTTGCCTTCATTATGACTGGCGATGACGACGCGCATGCCCCGCCGCAACGCGAAGCCCATCAGGCGACGGTGAGCTTTTGCAATTGCACGAGCTCGGCAATGCCGCGCTTGGCAAGCGCCATGAGCTGGTCGAACTGATCCTGGCTGAAGGCTTCCTGCTCGGCCGTGCCCTGCACCTCGACGATGCCCCCTGAGCCCGTCATGACGAAATTGGCGTCGGCCTGCGCTTCTGAGTCCTCGGCATAGTCGAGGTCGAGGATGGCCTCACCGCCATAAAGCCCGCAGGACACGGCGGCAACGTGGTCGCGCAATGCCGCGCCGTTCTTCAGCATGTTGCGCGCCTTCATCCAGGCGACGGCGTCATGGAGCGCGATCCATGCCCCGGTAATGGACGCGGTGCGCGTGCCGCCATCGGCCTGGAGCACGTCGCAGTCGAGGGTGATCTGCCGCTCGCCGAGCGCGGTAAGGTCGGTAACGGCACGCAGCGAGCGCCCGATCAGCCGCTGGATCTCCTGCGTGCGGCCTGATTGCTTGCCGGTCGCAGCCTCACGGCGGGTGCGCTCGGCCGTGGCGCGGGGCAGCATGCCGTATTCAGCCGTTACCCAGCCTTTTCCGCCGCCCTTCAGCCATGGCGGCACAGACTCTCCAACGCTCGCCGTGCACAGCACATGGGTGCCGCCGAAACGGACGAGGCAGGAGCCTTCGGCGTGGCACGAAATGCCGCGCTCGAGACTGATGGGGCGCAGGGCGTCTGCCGCGCGTTTGGACGGGCGCATGCTCTCTCCGTTGAAGCCCAAATGAATCGCGGCGCACCCTAGAGGACGCTTGAGTGCCAAGCAACGGGGGAAGGCGGCCCTTGCCACTGTGGACGATTGACACTGGGAGAACGGCCTCGCTTGTCCAGTCGTGTAGGAGCCGCTACCACCCTAGCCATGGCCGAGGCAGAGACCGGGGCTCACGCCGGACAAAGGGGATTTTCTGCCCCAGAGGCTCCGCGTCCTGACGAGGCGGGGGCGTCTGTCCCCGCAAGCATCGCCACGCCGATGATGGCCCAATATCTGGAGATCAAATCGGCCAATGCCAATTGCCTCCTGTTTTATCGCATGGGCGATTTCTACGAGCTGTTCTTCGAGGACGCCTCTGTCGCCTCACGCGCCCTCGGCATCGCGCTCACCAAGCGCGGCAAGTACCTCGGAGAGGACATCCCCATGTGCGGCGTGCCGGTTCATGCCGCCGACGAATATCTCCAGCGCCTGATCGCACAAGGCCATCGCGTCGCGGTATGCGAGCAGATCGAGGATCCGGCCGAGGCACGAAAGCGCGGGCCTAAGGCCGTGGTGCGGCGCGACGTGGTCCGCCTTGTCACGCCAGGGACGCTGACCGAGGAGAGTCTGCTCGACGCCCGGGCGCATAACTTTCTCACCGCGATTTTCCGCGCGACCTTGGGCGAGGACGGCGGGGCTGCCTTCGCGCTCGCCTCTCTCGACATTTCCACCGGTGAACTGCTGGCGGCGACGGTCGGCGCCAGCGATCTTGCCGGCGAGCTTGCGCGGCTTGCCCCCCGCGAGGTTCTGGTAGGCGACGATCAGGCCGGCGATCCATCGCTCCGCGCCGTCATCCATGAGGCAGGTGCGGCGCTGACCCCGATTCCACGCGCCCATTTCGACTCGTCGCGCGGCGAGCGCGTGCTGAAAGCGAAGCTCGGCGTTGCCGCGCTCGACGCCTACGGCGAATTTTCGAAACCAGAGCTGGCTGCGCTTGCAGGCCTCTTCACCTATGTCGAGATCACGCAGGTCGGCCGCGCACCTCTGATGCGGCCGCCGCGCAAAGAGGCGCCTGGGAGCCTGCTCCTGATCGACGCCGCGACGCGTGCCAATCTCGAGCTGATGCGATCAAACCAAGGGTCTCGTGCGGCAAGCCTGCTCGCTGCCATCGACCGCACCGTGACAGGCGCAGGTGCGCGAGAGCTTGCGAGTCGCCTAGGCAGCCCGCTCACCGACGCCGCTGCCATCAACGACCGCCTCGAGGCCGTCTCCTATCTCGCCCGCGAGCCGCGCTTGCGTCAGACCCTACGCGAAGAGTTGAGGCGCGCGCCTGACCTGGCTCGAGCGCTGGCGCGCTTGGCGTTGAATCGTGGCGGTCCGCGCGATCTCGGCGCGGTGCGCGACGCCATCGCCTCGGCCCGCGCCCTCGCCGCGCATTTGGCCCGCGCCGGTAGCGCTCTCGGCCTGCCGCGGGAGCTTCAGGCCGTCGCCGTCAGGCTGAAATCTGTGCCTGAGGCAGTCGAGAACGATCTTGGTGCCGCGCTCGCCGACGAGCTGCCGCTCGCCAAGCGCGACGGCGGCTTTATCCACGACGGCTTCGATCGCGATCTCGATGAGCATCGCAAGCTCCGCGACGGCAGCCGCCAAGTGATCGCCGGGCTGCAGACACGTTACGCCGAGGCGACCGGCATCAAATCGCTGAAAGTGCGCCACAACAATGTTCTCGGCTATTTCGTTGAGGTCACCGCCACCAACGCCGGCGCGCTCGGGAAGTCTCCGCATGTCGAGCTGTTCGTGCACCGGCAGACCCTCGCCAATGTCATGCGCTTCTCCACGCTCGAGCTTGGCGAGCTCGAGGCTCGCATCACCACCGCAGCAGACCGCGCGCTCGCGCTCGAGCTCGATATCTTCGCCAAGTTGAGCCAACGCGTGCTTGCCGAGCAGTCCTCGCTTGCCGCGGCGAGCGCTGGCCTCGCCGAACTTGATCATCATGCAGCCCTCGCCGAGCTCGCGGTCGAGCAGAACTATACCCGGCCGAAGGTGGACGAGAGCCCGGTCTTCGCCGTGGTTGAAGGCCGCCACCCAATGGTCGAGCAGAACTTGGCGTGCGGCGACGGCGCCAACTTCGTCGGCAATGACTGCCGGCTCGCAGCTGAGAACAAGGACACCGGCACCCGCATCCTGGTGGTGACCGGGCCTAACATGGCCGGCAAGTCAACCTTCCTCCGCCAGAACGCCCTGATCGTCGTGCTCGCACAGCTCGGGTCCTTTGTGCCGGCGAAGTCAGCTCATGTCGGCATCGTCGACCGCCTGTTCAGCCGGGTTGGCGCTGCCGACGATCTCGCCCGCGGTCGCTCCACTTTCATGGTCGAAATGGTGGAGACCGCCGCGATCCTCAATCAGGCGACGATGCGCTCCTTCGTCGTGCTCGACGAGATCGGCCGCGGCACGGCCACCTTCGATGGCCTCTCCATCGCCTGGGCGACACTCGAATATCTGCACGAGGTGAACCGCTGCCGCGTGCTGTTCGCCACTCACTATCATGAGCTGACCGCGCTCGCCGAGCGTCTGCCCCGCACCGCCAACGCCACGGTTGAGGTGAAGGAGTGGCGCGACGAGATCGTGTTCCTTTATCGCGTGGTGCCAGGCGCCGCCGACCGCTCTTACGGCATCCATGTGGCGAAGCTCGCCGGCTTGCCGGGGCCTGTTCTCGCCAGAGCCAATGAGGTGCTGACCGAGCTGGAAAAGGCCGATGGCAGGCCTAGGCCCTCCGATCTCGCCTCCGATCTGCCCTTGTTCAGCGTCGCCAAAGGTGTAACACCCGCACAAGCCCCACGGCCGTCCCCGCTCGAAGCCACCGTGGGCGCCCTCAGGCCTGACGCCATGACGCCGCGCGAGGCGCTTGAGGCGATTTACACGCTGAAGGGCTTGTTGGACCGCACTACCGAGCCTTAAGTCCCTATGTGCTAAAATTTACGCCACCCATGGATCAGGCAGTCGTCAAAGCCGCGCCTAATTTCAATTTCGAGGCGCTCCGCGAGGAGACCTCCGAGCTTGCGCGCTCCTATTCAGGTCAGGATTCCTCGCTCAGGGCGGCGCTGGTCGAGCGGCTAAGGCGGCTCGTCGACGACACGCGGGCGGAGGCGCGGCGCCAGCTCGAGCGGGACGGCGACGGGCGGACTTGCGCCGAGGGCCTGTCCAAGTTCCAGGATGCCCTGATCAGGCTTGCCTACGACTTCACCACCAACCACGTCTATAGCGCCAAGAACCCATCCGCCGCCGAGCACATGGCCATCGTCGCCCAAGGAGGATACGGGCGCGGCATGCTGGCGCCAGGCTCCGACATCGATCTTCTGTTCCTGCTTCCCTACAAGCAGACCGCCTGGGGCGAGAGCGTCGCCGAATACATGCTCTATCTCCTCTGGGATCTCGGCTTCAAGGTCGGCCACGCCACGCGCACCATCGATCAATGCGTGCGCCTGTCGCGCTCGGACATGACCATCCGCACGGCGCTGCTCGACGCGCGCCTGATCCTTGGCGACGAGGCTCTGTTCACCGAGTTTCAGCGCCGCTTCCGCGACGACGTGCTGAAGACGAGTGTGCGGCCCTTCGTCGATGCTAAGCTCGAGGAACAGAATATCCGTCACGCCCGCGCCGGCGCCTCGCGCTATCTGGTTGAGCCGAACATCAAGGACGGCAAGGGCGGCTTGCGCGATCTGCATACTTTGCACTGGCTCGCCAAGCACCTCTATCCAGACACGGCCGAGCAGGAGTTCGTCGAAGCCGGCGTATTCACGCGCGCCGAGTATAGCAGCTTCCGCCGCTGCGAGGGCTTCCTCTGGTCGGTGCGCTGCCAGCTGCATTTTCTCACCGAGCGCCCCGAGGAGCGCTTGAGCTTCGACTTGCAGCCCCTGATGGCGGAAAAGCTCGGCTATCGCGGGCATGCTGGTCTGCGCGCCGTCGAGCGCTTCATGAAGCATTATTTCCTCGTCGCCAAGGAAGTTGGCGAGCTCACCCGCATCGTCTGCTCGGCGCTCGAGATGAAGCAACTGAAGTCGCTGCCGAGCCTCGGCACGCTTCTGTCGCCGTTCGGCTGGAAGCGCCGCGCGCATCTCCGCCGCACCTCCGACTTCCGCATCGAGAACGGCCGCATCAGCGCCATCCACAGGGACGTCTTTGCCAAGGACCCTGTGAACTTTATCCGCCTGTTCGCTCTTGCCGACGAGCAGCAGGCCACTTTCTCGCCGGAGGTCTTGCGCCAGGTGCGGGCGAATTTGCGGCTGATCGACGACAGCTTCCGCGTCAATCCTACGGCGAACCGGCTGTTTTTGCGGCTGATGACTGATGCCCGCGATCCTGAAGGCGTGCTCCGCAGCATGAACGAAGCCGGCGTGCTCGGCCATTTCATCCCTGATTTCGGGCGCGTCGTGTCGATGATGCAGTTCAACATGTATCATCACTTCACTGTCGATGAGCACCTGATCCGCACCATCGGCTTCCTGTCCGATATCGAGCGTGGCAAATATGCGCTGGAGCATCCGGTCTCGACCGAGGTCATCCGCACCATCGACAATCGCCGCGCGCTGTACATCGCCGCCTTCCTGCACGACATCGCCAAGGGCCGCGATCAGGACCATTCGCAGATCGGCGCCCGCATCGCGCGCGAGCTTGCGCCCAGGCTCGGTCTCACTCCATCGGAAGCTGAGACCGCGACCTGGCTTGTCGAGCATCATCTGGTGATGAGCACCTTCGCCCAGAGCCGCGACCTGAACGACCCGAAGACCATCCGCGACTTCGCCGATCTCGTGCAGAGCCGCGAGCGGCTGAAGCTCCTGCTCGTGCTCACCGTCGCCGATCTCCGCGCCGTGGGGCCTGGGGTGTGGACCGGTTGGAAAGGCCAGCTCCTGCGCAACCTCTATTTCGAGACCGAGCCTCTGCTTGGCGGCGGCCATATCACGCTCACCCGCAGCGAGCGGGTGACGCGCGCCCAGGATGCGCTGAGAGAGAAGCTCGCCGACTGGCCGAAAGCAGATCTTGAGCGGTTCATCGGCCGCCACTATCCGGCCTATTGGCTCCGCACCGATCTCGACGTCATCGCCGAGCATGCGAGGCTCATCCGCGACGCCGACGCGCAACGGAAGTCGCTCGTCACCCACATCGCCACCCACGAATTTCGCGACGTCACCGAGATCACCTTGCTCGCGCCGAACCATCCTCGCCTGCTCGCCATGGTGGCGGGTGCGTGCGCCGGGGCCGGCGCCAACATCGTCGATGCGCAGATCTCGACCACGCGCGACGGCATGGCGCTCGACACCATCCAGCTTGAACGCGAGTTCGACCATGGCGACGACGAAGAGCGGCGGGCGAAGAAGATCGCCAACACCATCGAGAGGCTGTTGAAGGGCGAGGTGCGCTTGGCCGATGTGGTCGCCACCAAGAAAAAGCCCAAGGCGCGGCTATCGGCGTTTACCCTCGAGCCGCAGGTGGTGATTGACAACACTCTGTCCGACGCTCTCACCGTGATCGAGATCAACGGGCTTGATCGCCCCGGACTTCTCTATGACGTGACGCGCGAGATCTCGGACATGAATCTCGATATCGCCTCGGCCCATATCGCCACCTTCGGCGAGAAGGCGGTCGACGTGTTCTACGTCACCGATCTGACCGGCAAGAAAATCACGAGCTCGAGTCGCGAGAGCATCATCCGCGATCGTCTGACCAAGGCCTTGACGGCGCGCTCCGCGGCGCTCGTCCCGGCGTGATCGCATTCTAGATTCCCTTCGGCCCTGGATGCCACTTTATCGCGCCTTCGCCACGGTTGGCGCCATGACCATCTGGAGCCGCATCCTCGGCTTCATTCGCGACGTTCTGATCGCCGCGGTGCTTGGCGCGGGGCCGATCGCCGACGCCTTCTTCGTCGCCTTCCGCGTCCCCAACCTGTTCCGCCGACTGTTCGCCGAAGGCGCCTTCAACGCCGCCTTCATTCCGCTATTTGCCAAGCGCTTTCATGGCGAAAGCGGCGAGGAGGGGGCCCGCGCCTTCGCCGAGCAGGCGCTTGCCGGGCTGACGCTCGCCCTCATCGCCTTCACCCTTCTTGGCGAGTTCGTCATGCCTTGGCTGATGCTGTTGCTCGCCCCTGGCTTTGCCAACGACCCGGCCAAATTCGACCTCGCCGTCTTGCTTGCCCGCATCGCGCTTCCCTTTCTCCTCTGCATGTCGCTGGTGGCGCTCTATTCCGGCGTGCTCAACGCACTCGGCCGCTTTGCCGTGGCGGCCTTCGCCCCGAGCCTGCTCAACGTCGTGCTCATTCTCATGCTACTCACGCTGATCGCCCTCGGTGACGTGGACCAAAGCAAGGCGGCGGTGGCGCTCGCTTGGGGCATCGCAGCGTCGGGAGTGTTGCAGGTGGTCGTCGTGGCGGTGGCCGCCGCCAAGTCGCGAATGCGCCTCTCCTTTCGTTTGCCACGCCTCGATGCCGACATGCGGAGGCTGCTCGCGCTTGCCGCCCCCGGAGTCATTGCCGGCGGCATGAACCAGATTACCATAGTGCTCAACACCATCATTGCCTCGCTGCAAGACCGGGTGGTATCCTGGCTCTACTACGCCGACCGCCTGTTCCAGCTTCCCCTTGGCGTCATCGGCGTTGCCGTCGGGGTCGTGCTGCTTCCTGAGTTGAGCCGCCGCTTGCGCTCAGGCGACCACCAAACTGCGATGGACAGCGAGAACCGCTCGTTGGAAACGGCGCTGCTCTTGACACTCCCAGCCTCTGTGGCGCTGTTCGTTGCGGCAAACCCCATCGTACGCGTGCTGTTCGAGCGCGGCGCCTTCAGCGCCATCGATGCGCATTCGACTGCCGCCATGCTTGCCGCGCTCGCCCCAGGTCTTCCAGCCTTCGTGCTGATCAAGGTGCTCCATCCTGGCTTCTTCGCCCGCGAGGACACTAAGACGCCGATGATCTATGCAGTCATCGGCATGGCTGCCAATGTCATGCTGGCACTCCTCCTGTTCGTCGTCCTCGGCGCCGTTGGCATCGCCATCGCCACTGCCATTGCCGGCTGGCTCCAGGCTGCACTCCTTGCCGGCACGCTGAAGGAGCGGGGTCAATTCGCCCTCGACCAAACCTTCAGGCGCCGCCTGCCCGCGATCATTGCCGCGAGCCTGATCATGGGCGCGGTGGTGTGGGCGCTCGTCGATTGGCTAGGCCCCTCGTTCGAGCCCAAGAACGGCGCGGTGGTGCAGGTGGCGGCGCTCGTCCTTCTCGTTGGCGGCGGTCTTGCCGTTTACGCAGGGACCGCGGCAGCCCTCGGGGCCTTCGACGCAAAGTCCCTCCTCGCGAGGTTCGGGCTCCACTAAGGCCCGACACGGAAAGGGTTGTCCGCCCTGAGGCGCGGAGCTATGTTGCGCCGCACAAAGAGGGGAACGATCGCTATGGAAGGCCGCCCGCGCCGGAGCGTGCTCTATATGCCTGGCTCCAACGAACGCGCGTTGGAGAAGGCCAAAACTCTCCCCGCCGATGCTCTGATCCTCGACCTCGAGGACGCCGTGGCGCCGGACGAGAAGATTAGGGCGCGCCAGCAGGTCTGCGCCGTGGTGAAAGGCGGCGGCTATGGCGCCCGCGAGGTGGTCATCCGCGTCAATGCGCTTGAGACCCCATGGGGTACCGAGGACATCCTCGCCGCCTGCGATGCCGAGCCCGACGCCATCCTAGTGCCGAAGGTCGTGCATGCCGGCGACATCGTCAGTGTCGCCAAGATCCTGCAAGGCGTACATGCGCCCGACGAGATCCGCCTCTGGGCCATGATGGAAACGCCGATGGCGATCCTCAATGCGCGCACCATCGCCGCCACCGCGGTCCATGACGAGAACCGGCTCTGCTGCCTCGTTATGGGCACCAACGATCTGATCAAGGAATCGCGCGCCCGCGCGCTGCACGACCGCTTCGCCGTGGTGCCCTGGCTTGCCATGACGCTGGTCGCCGCGCGTGCCTACCGCCTCGACATTATCGACGGCGTCTATAACGATTTCCGCGACGAAAAGGGCCTGCGCGAGGAGTGTGAGCGCGGCCGCACCCTCGGCATGGACGGCAAGACTCTGATTCATCCGAGCCAGGTCGGGCCGTGCAACGAGATCTTCTCGCCGACGCAAGAGGAGGTCGACTGGTCGCGCAAGATCATCGATGCCTTCGGTCACCCCGAGAACGAGAAGAAGGGCGTGATCGTGGTCGAGGGCCGCATGGTCGAGCGGCTGCATTTCGCCATGGCCCAGCGCACCGTGACCATTGCCGAGCAGATCCGTGCGATGGAAAGCGCCTGCGTTTGATCTGCCCTATTCGCGTGCTTGCGCCTGCATCGCGCCCAAGCCATAACCGGGGCGACAAGGTCGAGCCATGCAAAAGACCAGAACCAAGACCCGCGTATTCTCCGGCGTTCAGCCCACCGGCAATCTGCATCTCGGCAACTATCTCGGCGCCATCACCCGCTTCGTGGCGCTGCAGGCCGAGCACGACTGCCTCTATTGCGTGGTCGACCTTCACGCCATCACTGTGTTCCAGGACCCGGACGAACTCAAGCACAACACACGTGAGGTGACGGCGGCCTTTATCGCCGCTGGCATCAATCCCTCACGCCACATCATCTTTAATCAAAGCCAGGTATCGGGGCACGCCGAGCTTGCCTGGATCTTCAATTGCGTCGCGCGCGTAGGCTGGCTCAACCGCATGACCCAGTTCAAGGAGAAGGCGGGAAAGGACCGCGAGAATGCCTCGGCCGGGCTCTATGTCTATCCCAACCTGATGGCCGCCGACATCCTGCTCTATCACGCGACGCACGTTCCCGTGGGCGAGGATCAGAAGCAGCATCTCGAGCTTGCCCGCGACATCGCCCAGAAGTTCAACAACGACTTCGCCAAGACCATTGCACGTGCTGGCTACGACGGCGGGTATTTCCCCTTGCCCGAGCCGCTGATCGCCGGCCCCGCCATCCGGGTGATGAGCTTGCGCGACGGCACCAAGAAGATGTCGAAGTCGGAAGAGTCCGACATGACCCGCATCAATCTCACCGACGACGCCGACACCATCGCCAAGAAGCTCAGAAAGGCGAAGACCGATCCCGAGCCGCTTCCCTCCGAGATTGAGGGGCTGGAGGCGCGACCTGAGGCCGACAATCTCGTAGGCATCTACGCCGCGCTCGCCGAGACCGGCAAGGAGGCTGTGCTGCGCGACTTCGGCAACGCCTCCTTCTCCAAGTTCAAGGAGTCGCTTGCCGAGCTTGCCGCGACGCGGCTCGTTCCCATCGGGACCGAGATGAAGCGCCTGATGGCCGACCCGGTAGAGAT
This sequence comes from Methyloceanibacter sp., assembly GCA_035260285.1. Classification (GTDB taxonomy): domain Bacteria; phylum Pseudomonadota; class Alphaproteobacteria; order Rhizobiales; family Methyloligellaceae; genus Methyloceanibacter. Next base: position 3,470 of record DATFVP010000199.1, on the reverse strand, counting down.
CGACCGCATCCTCGACGATGGCGCTAGCCGCGCGCACGCCATCGCCGACCCGATCCTCGCCATGACCAAGGACATCATCGGCTTCATCCGCGGCTAAACAAAAATTTTCCATGATGCAAGCGATTCAGAATCTAAGGAGCTCCGACAAGATCCGCTATTGGATCGTCGATTACTTTTCGCCCGAGGCGATCCGCTACGGTGAAAAGATGCTCGAGCCGCAATTATCTTCACATATCGCGAGGCAGTTGTTGCGCAGCCCGAGTGATGGCAGCATGCCAGAATGACAGCGAAGACGAGCAAATCAAGCGCCGACAAGGAACTGGCGGCGAAGCCCCGGCAGAAGCGGCAGGTCTTCGTCGAAGGTCACAAGCGCAAATTCCTCGTTGTGGTCGACGAGACGCCGGAATGCGAAAGCGCGCTTGCCTTCGCCGCGAGCCGCGCGGTGCGCACGCAAGGCCAGCTTGCCCTGCTCTACGTGATCGAGCCGGGCGCCGAGTTTTCCCACTGGCTAGGGGTGGAGGAGATCGCTCGCGAGGAGGGGCACAACAAGGCGCGCGCCGTATTCCGTCTGTTCGGCCGCAAGCTGAAGGCGATGGGCTTCGAGGAATTGGCGCCCGAGGAAGTCGTGCGCGAGGGGACCAAGGCCGAAGAGATCACCAAGCTCATCGAGGAGGACCCCGATATCGGGGTGCTCGTGCTCGGCGCCTCCAAGGACCCATCAGGCCCTGGCCCGCTCGTCACCGCGCTCGCCGCCGGCAGGTCCGCCGGCACCTTCCCGGTTCCCATCACTGTGGTGCCCGGCTGCCTCGGCCTCGAGGAGATCTTAGCACTGGCCTAAGTGCCCTTTACCCCGCGTGTAAACGCTCGACGAGCCAAGCGGCGATGCGTCGGCGCGACCGGCTGTGCGCTTTGCGCAGCACCCGACCCATATTCATGAAGCCGTGGATGGTGCCTTCGCAGCACTCGTAGTCGACCGGCACGCCAGCTGCCGCCAGGGTCTCGGCATATTCGGCGCCCTCGTCGCGCAACGGGTCATGTCCTGCGGTGAGGATCAGCGCCGGGGGCAAACCGGTATAGTCTTCGTAAAGTGAGGGGATGGCGCGCGGATCGGTGGTCGGCCAGGCAAGGCCGAAATAATGGCCGAAGAACCATTGAATCATGTCCTGCGGGATCGGGAAATGATCGGCGAGCTCTTTGCGCGACGGCAACCTGCCGCGCAGGTCGAGCGCCGGGTAGATCAGGGCTTGCGCGCGCACCGGCGCCGCCAAGCTGCTTTTGGTTTCGTGCAGGGCGACCGCCGCCAACCCACCGCCGGCGCTATCGCCGGCGATGGCGATGCGATTTGGATCCACTCCCAGCGCCGGGGCCTCGTGCGACAACCATGCGAGTGCCGCGACGGTGTCCTCCACCGCTGCGGGGAACGGGTGCTCAGGTGCCAGCCGGTAGTCGAGCGACAACACCGTGGCGCGCGTGTCGTGGCACAGGGTTCGACACAATATGTCGTGCGTCTCTACGTCGCCGAGAACGCAACCTCCGCCATGCACGAACAGAATGGCGGCTTCGCTTGATCCGCCGGCGTTGGCGGGGTCGTATCTGCGAATGCGCATCGGCCCTGCGGGGCCAGCCACGGCGAGGTCGCTTGCCTCGCCGATTCCCGGCGGCGCGATCTCGGTCTTGGACAGGGTGCGGGCGTATTCCTCGCGCGCCTCGTTGGGAGAAAGAGTCCAGAGTGGTGTGGCAGTGGCCGAGGAAGTCCAGTAGAGCAGCGCTTCTGTTTCGCGGTCGAGCTGCAAACTAGGCGACGCCCTCCCAACCGCGCTCACGCACCACCTCGCGCTCGGCCTCGCTCGCGAAGCGCTCATCCCAATTAGCGAGCAACTTTCTCATGATATGGCGCCAGAGCGGCGCGGTGACTGGTAGCCATAGGGCAATGTCGGCGCGTCTTGCTAGGCATTCAACTGCCAGAACGCCTCGCTGGTGAACATATGATGGTCGGCGTGGCGCGGCAAATTGTAAATTGTAATGCAGAACGTTGGAGAGGGTTTGGTAGCAGTCCCAGCTGTGATGCGGCCTGATCGGCGAATTTTCGACGCGAACCAACCCATAATGCTGCACGTAGTTGATCAGCTCGTGAAACGAGCGCCCGATTTGCGCCCTTGGAGCTTGGTTCCTGGTTCTGCAACAGCAGCCGATGAGAGTCTCAGTTGACCTTTCCGCGCTAAAGAAGACCAAGTGGTCTGAATTCGCCGTACGCTTCGCATTTGGCGGCGCGATTTTCCGTGCTTAGGGGACAACTTGCTGCGCGCTACGGACGCCCAACCCATTCCGTTGCTCCCTGAGGGGGATAGCGTGCCTTGACTTTGCTGCCCCCGAGCCCAACTATGGTTCTAGAACAATTCTAAGCTGACGTGCGCGACTTTCCTTGGCGTTTGCGCGTTAGCAGTCCGAAAGGAAGAGTCATGTTCATCCAGACCGAAGCGACACCCAATCCGGCCACGCTGAAATTCATTCCGGGCCGCCCGGTGCTCGGCGATGGCACCTTGGAGTTTCGCGCTGGCGAGGAGACCGAAAGCTCGCCGCTGGCGGCGCGGCTGTTCGAGATTGACGGCGTCACCGGTGTGTTTTTCGGCTCGGACTTCATCAGCGTAACCAAGGGCGACGGAGAGTGGCAGCATCTGAAGCCTGCCATTCTCGGCGCTATCATGGAGCACTACCAATCGGGCGAGCCCGTTGCCGCCGGCGCGCAGACCGAGGAGAGCTCGGGCGAGGGCGAGTTCTTCGCCCCCGAGGACGGTGAGACCGTCAAGACCATCAAGGAGCTGCTGGAGACGCGGGTGCGTCCCGCCGTCGCCCAGGATGGCGGCGACATCACCTTCCAAGGCTACCGCGACGGCATCGTGTTCCTCCATATGCGCGGCGCCTGCTCAGGCTGCCCAAGCTCGACGGCGACGCTCCGTCACGGCATCGAGAATCTACTGCGCCACTTCATTCCGGAGGTGCAGGAGGTTCGCCCGGTGTGACCGAGGCGGCTCACCCGATCACTGCAGCCTAGGGTATGGCTACGCGGGAGTGTTATTTCCCCGCTCGCCGCGCTTTGGCTTCGATGAGGTGGCACGCATCTAAGCCCCGATGAACATTCTGGCTCTCGACACTAGCATGGGCGCCTGCAGCGCCGCGGTGCTTCTCGCCGATGGCGCCACGCAGCGCATCGTCCTTTGCGAGGAGAGGATGGCGCTCGGCCATGCCGAGGCCCTGATGCCCATGGTGGCCGAGGTGATGACGGAAGCAGGCCTCGACTTCGCCGCGCTCGATCTTGTGGCCGCTACTTTGGGGCCAGGGAGCTTCACCGGCGTGCGCATCGCCATTGCCGCGGCGCGCGGCTTCGCCCTAGCCACCGACGCTCACATCTGGGGGACCGACTCGCTCACCGTGATGGCAAAGGCGGCATTGGATAGCGGGATGGCAGGGGA
>DATFVP010000198.1:0-7856 GCA_035260285.1 Methyloceanibacter sp. | reverse complement strand
CCTACATGATGGAGGATCCGCGCAATATCGGGCTCTGCACTCATCTCCTGTTCGGCGCCAAGAATATCGAGCGCATCGGCGACCATGCCACCAACATCGCCGAGACGGTCTATTTCCTGGTGCACGGCAACGCGATCACTGACCAACGGCCGAAAAGCGACACGACCAGCTCGACGCCGGTCCCCTTGAGGTCGGCGGGTTAAGATGCTGAGCGTTACGGCCATGAACCCGAGAGCCAAAGTTCTCGTGGTCGAGGACGAGGAGCCCTTGGCGCTTCTGCTCCGCTACAATCTCGAGGCCGAAGGCTACGCCGTTGACGTCGTGCATCGCGGCGATGAGGCCGAAGTCGCCATCGCCGAGAGCTCGCCTGATCTTATCGTGCTCGATTGGATGCTGCCGGGTCTCTCCGGGCTCGAGCTTTGCCGCCGCCTGCGCACCGGCAAGGACTCCCGCACGATTCCTATCATCCTGTTGACGGCGCGGAGCGAGGAGAGCGACCGCATCCGCGGGCTGACCACCGGTGCCGACGATTACGTAGTGAAGCCGTTCTCCTTGCCCGAGCTCATGGCACGGGTACGCGCGATCCTGAGACGCACGAGCCCCGAGCGCATCGCCTCCGTGCTCTCTGTGGGCGATATCGAGCTCGACCGCGAATCCCACCGGGTGACGCGGAACGGTCGGCAGGTGCATCTCGGGCCCACCGAGTTTCGCCTGCTCGAATTTCTCATGCAAAGTCCAGGTCGGGTGTTCAGCCGGGCGCAATTGCTCGACGGCGTGTGGGGGCGCAACGTCTATGTCGATGAGCGCACCGTCGATGTGCATATCGGCCGCTTGCGCAAGGCGATGATGCGCGGGGCCGAGACCGATCCGGTGCGCACGGTGCGCGGCGCGGGCTATGCCTTCTCCGATAAGCTGCGAGAGACCGTCTGATCAAAAAAGGAGGCGCCGAAAGGGCGCCTTCCTTCCCCCCACTTGATCGGCCGGTAAGTGGCTAGCCGAATGCGACTCTTCTGTCGCGTCGCCGCGACGGCGCTGGCTGATAGGCAAGCCGTGCGTGATGCTCGCAATAGGGAATCGAGCCTGACGTCTTGCGGCCGCAGAAATGAAATTCCTCCTCGCCAGGATCGCCTATGGGCCAGCGGCACATCGCCTCTTTCAAGGTGAGGATGGTCGCCCGCTCGGCGGGCGGTATGTAGAGCTCCTCGATCGGCGCCGGCTGAGGCTCGATCTCCTCCTCATAGGCCGGCTTCAGCGCGACATTGCCGCGCGTGCCGAACATCAAGGATGGTGCGCGGTGCTGCCGAGGAGCCTGCACCCGCCGCGGTCTTGGGCTCGACGAACGTGAGCTCGTCGCCCGGCCCGAGAGCCCGAGACGATGCACCTTGCCGATCACCGCATTTCTTGTCACCCCGCCGAGGCGACTGGCGATCTGGCTTGCGCTCAAGCCATCCGCCCAGAGTTTTTTCAGTAGTTCAACCCTCTCATCATTCCAAGCCATGGTTTGGCCTCCTCATTTTTGACTCAGAATCCCCCCGTCTCGTCGTGAGACGGCGTTCAGTCACGCTGATGTACTGCTGAGAAATGACCGCCCAGGCGTAACGCTGTATCCACCATATATGGTAGCTGAGCGGCTACTAACCTACAATCTCGGGGATTGAGCGGCAAGCGTCCGCCACGCTTGGCGCCGCCTTTTTCCACCGGACAAATCGGAGTCTGCCACTTCTTGGGCGCAAACACAAACGGCGCCGTGGATGAAAGCGTGGACGAGTGTTGGAAAGGAGGTGTATGGCCGCTGATTGACAGCCTTCCGCGCGAGACCTAAAGCTCTGCAATTCCTTGCTGCCGCCCAGCCGGCGGCAATTTTATTTTGGGACGACCTCTCGTGTCCAAATCGGCCCTGCTTCCGACCTATGCCCGCAGTGAACTTGTCTTCGAGCGCGGGCAGGGCGCTTACCTCTTTACCGCGTCAGGCGAACGTTATCTCGACTTCGCCTCAGGTGTCGCGGTAACGGCGCTCGGCCACGCCCATCCCCATCTTGTCAAGGCGCTAAACGAGCAATCCGAAAAATTGTGGCATGTGTCCAATCTGCATCGCATCCCTGGACAGGAGCGGCTGGCGGCGAGGCTCTGCCAGGAGACCTTCGCCGATTATGTGTTCTTCGCCAATTCAGGTGCGGAGGCTGTCGAAGGCGCGATGAAGGTCGCGCGCCGCTACCATTTCAAGCAAGGAGAGCCCGAGCGCTACCGCTTCGTCACATTCGAAGGCGCCTTTCACGGCCGGACTCTCGCCACCATTGCCGCCGGCGGCCAGCCCAAGCACCTCGAGGGCTTTGGCCACCCGGTCGCTGGCTTCGACCACGTCCCTGCCAGTGATATCGGTGCCGTGGAAGCCGTCATCAGCGAGGAGACCGCTGGCGTCATGATCGAGCCGATCATGGGCGAGGGTGGCATGCGCGAGGTGTCCTGGCCGTTCTTGCGGGACTTGCGGACTCTTTGCGACGAGAAGGGGGTCTTGCTCCTGCTCGATGAAGTGCAAAGCGGCATGGGCCGTACCGGGCGCCTGTTCGCACACGAATGGGCAGGCATCACCCCCGACGTCATGGCGACCGCCAAGGGACTTGGCGGCGGCTTCCCCGTAGGCGCCTGCCTCGCCACGGAGAAGGTTGGTTCCGCTATGACACCGGGGAGCCACGGCTCGACCTTTGGCGGCAATCCTCTTGCCATGGCCGTGGGCAATGCTGTGCTCGATGTGGTGCTTGCGCCTGGCTTTCTCGATCACGTCGCGGCGATGGGGCTTCGGCTCAAGCAGCGTCTGGCTGGGCTCAAGGACGAGCACGACGGCGTCATCGAAGAGGTGCGTGGCCAGGGTCTCCTGCTCGGATTGAAATGCAGGGTGCCGAACCAGGCACTGCTCCAGTCGCTCGCCGCCCGGCGCATGCTTACTGTGCAGGCCGGTGACAATGTCGTGCGTCTTTTGCCGCCACTCATTGTCAGCGAAACCGAGATCGACGAGGCTTGCGCGAAGATCGATGCCGCTTGTGTGGCGCTCGAGACTGGCGCCCCGGCCCCGGCCTGAGAAGTCACTCTGATGCAGCCAAGGCACTTTCTCGATATCGACGCGCTTCCCCGCCAAACTTTGCGCGCGATCCTCGACGATGCTCACGCCATGAAGGCGCTCGGACGCTCTCCTCTGCCGGACAAGGTCAGGCAGGGCGCCGTGCTTGCCATGATCTTCGAGCAGCCTTCGACGCGGACGCGGGTATCGTTCGAAGTGGCCATGCACGAACTTGGCGGAACGTCGATCACGCTTTCTCCGGCCGATATGCAGATCGGCAGGGGCGAGACCATCGCCGACACCGCCCGCGTGCTGTCGCGCTACGTTGATGCGATCGTGCTCAGGACCGGCTCGCACGGCAAACTTCTCGAGATTGCCGCGCACGCCACCGTGCCGGTGATCAACGGGCTCACCAACCTGTCGCATCCCTGCCAGGTCATGGCCGACGTCATGACCTTCGAGGAGAAGAAGGGGTCGATCGAAGGCGCGACCGTGGCTTGGCTCGGCGACGCCAACAACGTCGCGGCCTCCTGGGTGCACGGCGCCGCCCGCTTCGGCTATGCGCTGAAACTCGGGTGTCCGGAAAAGTTCAAGCCGGCGCCTGAGCTGCTTGCTTGGGCTAAAGCTGAGGGCGTGTCGGTCAAGGTCGGACACGATCCCCACGCCGCGGCGCGCGGTGCCGATTGCGTGGTCACCGATGTCTGGGTGTCCATGGGAGACGGCGAAGACAAGAGGAAGCGAAAGAGCCTGTTGAAGCCGTTTCAGGTCGATCGCGCCGTGATGGCATGCGCCAAGCCTGACGCCATCTTCATGCATTGCCTGCCAGCGCACCGCGGTGACGAGGTCACCGCCGAGGTGATCGACGGCCCGCAATCGGTGGTGTGGGACGAAGCCGAGAACCGGCTGCATGTGCAGAAGGCGATCCTGGCCTGGTCCCTCGACACGTCACGTGCCAACCCTTCGGCCGCCAGCGGCTCCGGATCTGTGGTGCGCGGAGCCGCCAAGGGCCGGCGGCCCGAGCGGGTCGGGGCCAAGTGATGGCGTCGGAATCCTCTTCCCAAGAGCGGATCGAGCTCGTCATTCCGGCCGACGATCTGATCCTGCCGTTCCAGGCCGATCAGGCCGACGTGGTCGGCCGCCTGGTCAAGCTTGGACCCGTGGTCGACACCATCCTGTCGCGTCACGACTACCCTGAGCCGGTGTCGAAGCTGTTAGGCGAGGCTGTGGCGCTCACGGCTCTGCTCGGCGCCGCCCTTAAATTCGAAGGCAAGTTCATTCTGCAGGCCTCGACCGACGGTCCGGTCGATCTGCTCGTCGCCGATTACCAGGTGCCAGGCGGCTTGCGTGGCTATGCGCGCTTCTCGCCGCAACGCGTCGAGGCGTTCGGCGTGCTCTCCAAGCTGCTCGGCCAGGGGCATTTCGCCATGACCATCGACCGCGGCTCTGACACCGAGCGCTATCAGGGCGTGGTGCCGCTCGAAGGCGAGAGCCTGACCGAGGCCGCGGATACCTATTTCCGTCAGTCAGAGCAGCTCCCCACCTACATCCGCCTTGCCGTGGCCAAGCATTATCGCGCAGGTCATCTGAGCGGGCGGCCATGGACGTGGCGGGCCGGCGGACTTCTCGTGCAGAAGCTGACCCGCGAGGGAGGCCATGGTCCCTCGGTCGGAGGCTTCGAGGAGGAAGATTGGATGCGGGCCCGGGCCCTCGCCGAGACCGTCGAGGATCACGAGCTGCTCGATCCGCTGCTTCCGCCCGACCGGCTGCTCTACCGGTTATTCCACGAAGAGCAGGTCCGCGCCTATCGGGCGATCGGCCTCGAGACCTATTGCAGCTGTTCGCGCGAGCGCGTCGAGGAATTGCTGCGTCGCTTCACCAGCGAAGATTTGAAGGACATGGTGGTCGACGGCGAGGTGTGGGTGACGTGCGAGTTCTGCAACAGCCGCTACCGCTTCGATCCGGCGTCATTCACCAAGTCTGAAGACGCAGACTAGCTTTCAGCTGAGCCGCTCCGCGAGCTTGGCGAGGAACGCCATGCAGGCGTCGAGCTGCGCCACCGTCACGAACTCATCCGCCGCATGGGCCTGAGCGATGTCGCCCGGACCGCAGATAACCGTCGGGCAGCCAGCCTCCTCGAACAACCCGGCTTCCTGCCGTAGGACACCGTGCTCGTGCTGTTCGCCCCGGTGAGCGCCATCGCGAGCGCGACGGCCTCCGAGCCTGGCTTGGCGAGAAAGGCCGGCACGCTGCCCTGATGCAGCGTCTCGATCGACGCAGCCGGCGCTACGCGTCGCATGCGCGGCAGCAGCATCTCCTCGGCATGCGCCTTGAGCCGCTTTGGCGCAAAGTCGGGGTCTGCCTCTGGAAGGCCGCGCACTTGCCATTGAAACGTGCAGGTCTTCGGCACGATGTTGAGGGCGATGCCGCCCTCGATGGTTCCCACCTGTACTGTGGAGGAGGGCGGGTCAAAGCGATCATTCGTCGGTTGGGCAAGCATGACCTCGGCTCGATCGAATTCCGCGACCAGCTCTGCGGCGATCGAGATCGCGTTCACCCCGAGCTTCTGCAGGCTCGAATGCGCTTCGCGCCCCGTCACCGTGGTGCGATAGGCATCGATGCGCTTGTGCGCCTCGATCACCCCCATCATGGTTGGTTCACCCACGATGATGGCGCGGGCGCGAGGTAGATCGTGGCCAAGCCGCGCGATCAGCGGGCGGACGCCGGTGCAGCCGACCTCTTCGTCATAGGAGACGATGATGTGCAGCGGCTCCTTGAGCTGGTGCGACATGAAAAGCGGCACGGAGGCGAGGACACAACCGAGGAACCCCTTCATATCGCAGACGCCCCGGCCGTAGAGCTTGCCGTCTCGCGCGGTGAGTGTAAAGGGATCGCATCCCCAGGTCTGGCCTTCAACGGGGACGCAATCGCTATGGCCGGAAAGCCCGATCCCGCCTTCACCGGCAGGCCCGATGGTCGCAAACAGACTCGCCTTTCTCCCGTCCTCCGAGGGGATCAGCGTCGAGGCAACGCCGTGGCTCTCGAGAGAGGTCCTTACGTACTCGATGAGCTTCAGATTCGATTTCGCGCTCGTCGTGTCGAAGGCGACGAGGGTTTTCAGCAGCCCATGCACTGCCGCTTGCGAAGCCGACACGCTGACACCTCTCTGTTGCAAGGCAGCGCTTTCGCGACGCGCCCCGGCCTAGGTCGCTGCCGAGCGGAAGCGCTCAGCCGATCTGGTGCGGGCTTTCATTGCCTCGACCTCGCGGTCGCGTGGCGGAGCGTTGGTGACGAGCGAATCGATCAGCTCGCGTGCCGCGCGCGAGACCTTGTCGACCGCCCTGTCGAACGCAATCTGGTTGGTCTTTGACGGCCTAGTGAAGCCGGAGAGCTTGCGCACAAACTGCAAGGAGGACAGGTAGATCTCCTCCTCCGTGGCGGGTGGCTCAAAATTGTACAGCGTCTTGATGTTTCGACACATGATCATCCTCATTCGAAAAGCCGCGTTTGCCGAAATGGTGGCATAGGGGCCTGGCGCGAGCAAGGCGCCGCGGCGTTAGGCGCGGAGCGCCTGGTCGAGATCGGCCTTGAGATCCTCGACGTCCTCGAGCCCGATGGAGAGACGCACGCTCCGGTCGAAAATGCCAAGTTCGGCACGTTGCTCGAGCTTCAGCCGTTGGTGCGTCGTGGTTGCCGGATGAGTGACGAGGCTCTTGGCATCGCCGAGATTGTTGCTGATCTTGAAGATCTTGAGCGCGTTCATGAAGCGGAAGGCTTCGCGCTTTCCGCCTTTCACCTCGAAGGCCACCATCGGCCCGCCCCCTGCCATCTGCCGCTTGGCGAGTGCAGCTTGCGGGTGATCGGCCCGGCCGGGATAGAACACGCGAGCCACATCCTTGCGCTCGGCGAGGAAATCAGCGATCGCCGCCGCCGAGGCGCCGTGGCGCTCCACCCGCAGCGGCAGCGTTTCGAGGCCCTTGAGTAGCACCCAGGCGTTGAACGGGCTGAGCGACGGGCCGGTCTGCTTGAGGAAAGTGTGCAGCTTGTCCTCGATGAAGTCCTTGGTGCCGAGCACTACGCCGCCTAGGCACCTTCCCTGGCCGTCGATATGTTTGGTCGCGGAATAGACCACGATGTCGGCGCCGAGCGGTATCGGCCGCTGCAGCATCGGCGTCGCGAACACATTGTCGATCACCACGAGCGCGCCGGCCTTGTGCGCGATCTTGGCTACAGCTTCGATATCGACGAGCTCAAGCACCGGATTGGTCGGCGTCTCGAAGAACACGGCGCGGGTGTTCGGCCGCATCGCCGCCTCCCAGGCTGAAAGATCGCGACCGTCGATCAGCGTGGTCTCGACCCCGAAGCGCGGCAGGAGATCCTCGACGATATAGCGGCAGCTTCCGAACAGCGCGCGCGCCGATACCACATGGTCACCGGCCTTGAGGAATGAGAACAGCGACGCCGTGACCGCGGCCATGCCGCTCGCCGTGCCGCGCGCGGCTTCCGCCCCTTCCAGCGCGCACATGCGCCTCTCGAACATGTCGACGGTGGGATTGGAATAGCGGCTATAGACGAAACCTTCCTCGTCGCCCTTGAAGCGGCGCTCGGCCTGCTCGGCATTATCGTAGACGTAGCCGGAGTTGAGAAAGATGGCCTCAGAGGTCTCGCCGAACTGGCTTCTGAGCGTGCCCTCATGCACGAGCCTGGTCGCCGGGCGCCAAGGCTGCCCCTGCTTTTTCTTGTCCTTCTTTGCCGCCATGGCATTCACTCCCTCAGATACATGCGGGCACAAAAAAACCCGGGC
>DATFVP010000197.1:0-25085 GCA_035260285.1 Methyloceanibacter sp. | reverse complement strand
TGATCGACCTGGTTCCACACGCCGCCTGCGCGGGGGAAGGTGAGGAGCGATCGATCGATCAGCTCGCGCAGCTCGGGGAAGGTGCGGCGGAGGATGAGCGCCTTATAGGATGGATGGGCGATCTGTCGCAAGCCACCATAGAGCAGGGCGTCCGACTTGCCGCCGCCGGCCTGACCGCCATACAAGACTTCATATGCGACCGATCGGAGGAAGGTCGTCTGTGGTCCCGGGTGGGGATGCCAGAGGCGTTCGGCCGATGCGGTCACTTGGGCGGCCCGGTGCGGTAGTACCGGTGGCCGTTGGTCACCGGGCCATACCATCCCTCGAGATCACTCGCGCGGGCTTCGGAGGCCGTGGGGGCAGACGAGTAATAGGGCGTGTCATCGCGGTAGCAGAGCACGATCGTGCGCGCGAGCGCGGGGGCTTCCCGCCGCTGGACGCCGTCCGCTGGGCCGCCGACGTATTCAACAATGCTCATGGTCCAAGCGTGCCCGAGCTGGTGGTGAATGCGATGCCGAGTGCTTGCGCGAACGAGCGCACGGGTGTGCCGCCGTGCGGCTCGATATCCGGATCGATCACGGTCGGCCGGCGATGGGCGCGGTCCTCGACCATCAGCTGCGTGGGGTGTTGGAGGTCGCGGATGGTGCGGAGGTAGAGCGGGTACTGTCGCGCCCAGACGGGCGTGGGGAGCGTATTCTGCAGATCACGGATGGCTTGGTCGTAGGCCGCCTGATCGAACCGTGCGGGGTCGGAGTACTGGGCGCGGGTTTGCAGCTCGGCGTCTCCAGTCCGGAAGGTGTTGACCTTGAAGAGGTCATTGATGTCATCGCCGAACATGGTCGGCTCCCCGGCGGTGCCGGCGCGTGGCGTGGAAGGCATCGAGCAGCAGCTTATGCAGCGGCGCGATGATGCCCTTCTGATAGATGGAGACCTTCCAGCTATTGCTCCATTCGTCGTAGTAGACGACGACCCCATCGAGGGTGACCCGGAAGCGATCTTTGCCGATGCGGACCTCGGGCAGTGGCGGCTCGTCCACTTTCGAGAATGGTAAACGCGGGTATATGACGGGACTGCCGGACGGCATGATGGCGGACACCGGAGAGTCCATCGAGTGGCCGTCGTCGCGTTTGTATGTCATGGATCGCTCATGGATCGCTGCCATTGCTGCGGAACTGCGGGTTGGGGATGAAGCGGTACCGCCACAGGCCGTGCCCGATGTGCTCACTATCGACCTTGTTTTTGCCGAAACGGTCTTTGCGGAAGTCGCGGATGCGCGCACTGATCGAGGCTTCGGGATCGCCTGTACGTTCCGAGATCTCGCGGAGTGTGCGCCATTCGCCGTCCTGCATCACGTGGAGCACGCGGTTGATCTGCGCGCCCAGGCGCTGTCCGTCGCGCTCGTGGACGTAGGTCTCGCCATCGAACCACACGTCTTCTGGCGCGAAGAGATCGCGCTGGTAGGGATCGGGACCCGGAGGCGGCGGTGGCGGTTTCTTCTTCGCCATTAGCGAACCTTCATGTTCGCGGCTGCCGGCCAGAGCTGCGCGAGCAGAAAGAGGATCCCGAGCAGGACGACGATGACGAGTGTCGGCGTCTGCCAGGGCTGTGGCATGTACATCTTCACGATCCACAGGACGAGCAGGATGATGCAGATCGCGACGATGAGTCCGAAGAGAGTCATAGTGCGCTCCATCCTTTAGTAGGCGTCGATATCCTTGCCGTCCTTGTAGTCGCCGAGGGTTTGGTTGGCGTTCTCCACGCGTTCCCGCCATTCCCGGCGGTGGCGTTCGCGGATCTCGCGGCACCAGGTGAGGAAGTCCGGATCCACGCTTTTCTGGCGGATTTCGCGCTGGACCACGAGGAAGGCGGCGATCTGATAGTTGCCGAGCCGGTCGAGCAGCTCGCGGAACATGTCGTCGGTCTCGTGGTCCCCGGCCGGCTCGGTGATTTGCAGCAAGGCGACCCGCATTTTCTGCAGGCCGGAGATGAAGCGCCGGAGGTCGTTATGGGCATCGATCTGCGCGTCGTGCGGCATGTCGCCCATGAAGGTCGAGAAGCGCATGACGCAGTCGCTGAGATGCTGCAGGTAGTCGCGGTCTTCGGCTTCTTCGGAGAGCGCCTCGAGGAATTCCTTATGGCTCGCGTTCATATCCATCGGCTTCGATCTCCTCAGTGGAAAGGCTTCGTTCTGCACGTTCCTGGGCGACGGCGATCAGACGCTCCACCCGTTTCACGATCTGTTTCATCGCCCGATCGATCGTCTCATCCCGCAAATAGTTGTGGAGGTTGAGCTGGGTCGTGCGCGCATCGGCGCCGAGCAGCTTGAGCACGTCGAGCGGGATTTGGGTCATGGATCAGGCAGCGGAAGCAACCCCACTTCGCCAGGCTCGAGGGCAGCGATGGGCTGCTCGGTATAGTCCAGCGCTGGCAGGATGACGACGCCGTGCAGGAGGGTGTGATCGTGCCGCACCTTCTCGCCGTAATGGGTCGGCGCGGACTTCGAGATGATCCATTTCGTCGTCTCGATGCGCAGCTCATTCCGCTTGACTTCCACCATCGTCGTGACCGGCTCATCCGCGATGTCGCGGAGCTGATCGGCCAGCGCATGCGCCTGGTTGATGCGAGCTTCCTTGTACCGCTCAGCGAACGCCGGATCATCTCGCTGCCACCCGGTCACCACCGGCAGGGTGATGCCCACTTCCTCTGCCGCACGGGTCACCGTCAGCCCATCCGCGATCAGCTCGAGCACCTCTTTCTGGAGACGCGCGCGCTCCTCAGGCCGGACCCGGAGCAGCCGTAACGGTTTCTTTCGCGGCGTTTTCACCGTGCTCCTCGATCCTTCTTGGACCGGGTCACTGGTCGCCCAGGTTGGTAGTATCCCGGATGATCCCGGCGGTGGTCCACGGACCACTCCCACCGCTTGTGGACCTCACACCAGACCTTTCCCGGCTCCGGCAGCTGATAGCCCGTATCCACCGGATCGAGCCACACCGTCTTGTCGATCTTGTTCACCCGGATGCGCACACGCTGTCGCGTGTCGCTGATCCACACCTCCGTAATCGGCAACGGCTCCCGCGGAATCGCCGACGCCGGGTGCGTAATCAGATCACCCTTCTCGAGCCCCAGTGCTTGCTCCAACGTCATGCGCCCGTCGCTCCCGTACGCGATCGATGATCGCTCGCTGTTGCTCCTCCTTTACCTCCTGGATCTGCCGGCGCTTCACCGCGCGGGCCTCCTTCCGGGTCAGCTTGGGGCCAGGGTTGAGGCGCGCCCGCTCGCACTCCGGACACTCCGGCCACTGCAACAGCTCCCGCCGACGCGCACACCGCCAACACCACTTCTCTCCACGCGCACGCGCGGCAGCCGCCAGCTCCACATCCCGCCGTATCGCCTCCGCATCCGGCTTCCACATGCGCGGCACTCTACACACCCCAAAATCGATAGCAACTTGTCAGTAAGGATTACGTTCTTAACCCACTGACGCCCTACTGGCGCCAAATAGCAACCTCAACGTCATACTTTCCCGAGTTCCTGAGAACACCAACGCGCCACTAGGTTAGTTTCCAAACCGTGCGACCCTAAACTTCTAAGCGGGGAAACCGCCGCCGGGTCCCACCATCTCGCGATCAAACCACCCGGGAGGCCGCCTAGAGGCCCTCGCGGCCCTCGCCGCAGCTGTCACGCCGCTCCACTCGCGGGCGCGCGCCAAACTGTACGGGCGGATACGGAGACGACACTAGTCCCGCGCCGGTCTCAGCCGTACAAACCTCGAAAGTAACCGGCCTAAACCGATTGGCGGGGATGGTAGCCGGGATGGTCGCGCACGGCCAGTTACTCGAGATGCCCGCGCAAACTCATGTGCGGCAACGACTTACGCGTTGGCGGCTCGGCCAGCTGAACACTCTGCTAGTGCGATGCGCCGCGGTTTTCTACGGAACGCAGGCGCTCGACAAGCATCGGGAGGGCGCGGCGGTTTTCTGCCGCGTTTCTGGCTGTTTTCGCGTGTAGGGGAAACCCTGATTTTTGGGTTTTTTTTCTAACCTACTGTTGACTCGCTGCGCGCTATCGCTATATTCGATGGTGGGTTAGAACAGCAACCCAGTTGGTTCGGCTGGTATCGGTTGAGCCAAGTACATACGAAAGGTTAGCCAGTCCGTGCACAGCGCGCCCAGGGGCCGCTCGCGGTAGACGGCAACCGAGTAGGGCCTAGCAAGTCGTAGCGCATGGCAAGGCATGCGTAGCGTCACGGTTCAAGCCGCGAGTAGGTGCGAGGCCTACAGGCGCATTTGTGGTTTGTTGTGGTTCCTGCTGTTCAAATCCTTTCCAGGTGAGATGAGATGCGAGAGATGTTTACGGATTCGGTGACTGGTCGCGAGTGGCACGTGCCAGCGCGGTTGTTGACGCATGACAATGCGAAGACGAGCAAGGGGGAGTCGTTGGGGTGGTTGACGGCGATTCTGTACCTGGCGCCTGCTGATTTGTCGGGGCGGAATGTCTGCCCGATGGCGTCGGCGGGTTGTCGCGCGGGTTGCTTGTTCACGGCCGGACGCGGTGCGATGGCGAACGTGTTCGCTGGGCGGATGAATAAGACGCTGTACCTGTTCAACGATCGGGCAGGGTTTCTCGCGCAGTTGTCGCGGGAGTTGGACCGGTTGAACAAGCGAGCGCGGAAGGGTCGTAAGATCGCGGTTCGGTTGAATGGGACATCAGACCTTCCGTGGCACCGTTGGATAGATCTGGCGCGTTGGGAATCGTTGGTGTTCTACGATTACACGAAGGTTGCGCGGCGGTTTAGGGATGATCTCCCGGCGAACTATTCGGTGACGTTTTCGCGGTCTGAATCGAACGAAGGTGAGGCGCTGGCGGTGCTCGCGTCTGGCGGGAATGTGGCGGCGGTGTTCGCTGGCGAATTGCCGGAGATGTGGCAGGGTTACCCGTTAGTCCAAGGGGATGCGCACGACCTACGTTTCTTGGATCCGCGCGGCGGTCATGTTGTGGGGTTGACGGCGAAAGGTTCGGCGAAGAAAGACGAGTCCGGTTTTGTGATTCGGCACGGGCGAACGTTGCCCGTGCTACAGATGGCAGCCTAATGCAGAGGGGGCGCGGGAGACCGCGTCTAATGCGCAGTCCGGTCCCAAGCCCGGACGCAATCACCTTTCCAGAGTGGAGTAGCGAGCGATGGCGAGTTATTGGGAGTTGGCGCGTGCGCGCGGGTTGTTAGAGCGCGCGGTCGCGGTGGAGTGGTTACCGATCTGGGCGGAGCGGATGGCGGGCAAGCGGGAGCGCACGCGGAGCGCGCGTGTGTGGGCGATCGGCGGAACGCATCTCGTTGTCGGTCCGCATGCGTGGCGCTCGTCGGAACCGATCGAACACGTTCACGTCGTTGTCGGTCTGGACACGCGCCGGTTGGTGTTGTCGGATGTGCGCGAGATGGCCATGCATCGCTGGGACGCGTTCTAATGCGCTGTCTCGACTTCCGGCCGCGGTTCACGGCAACGGTTTGGGCGGCGACGTATGGGCCGCGCGATGAGATCGCAGGGTATTGGTTGGCAGAGACGTATCACGCGGAAACGCGCGCGTGGTTGGATGTGCTGTTGCGGCGTTCGGGAATTGACGACGCGTGCGAGTCATTCGAACTAGACGTGCGCATCACGGACAATCGGCCGGAGCGCGACCCAATGCGGTGGGGACCTCGCTTGCCGTTCTACTGGACGACCGACGCGAACAACGAACGCGGGGACGATCTACCTTTTTGACATGCAGAGGGGACGGGGAAACCCGTCTAATGCACAGTCAGGTCCCAAGTCCTGACGCAATCACCTTTCCAGAGAGTGGAGCGAGAAAAATGTGGGTTCGTGTGCTCGACGAGACGACCAATGTCGTCGTCAATGGGTTCATGTCGCTGGATGCGCTGATTGCGCGCGACAGCCTGGAATACAGCACTGCCGAGGAAGCTTTGCAGCGCTTCCGCCGCTACTGGTGGTACAACGACGAGACGCGCGTCATGTACTACCTGGTGCCCGCATTTCCGGGCGAACTGGCGGCCGCACAGCAAGACCGCATCAACTGGGAGTTTGAGCGCTAATGACTGTCAGACCCCAGCGCTACCGTTGCGCTGGGGTGTCCCACCGAATAGGTTTGAGTTGTAACCCATCACCTTTCCAGAGGTTAGTGAAATGCAGAACGGAATGACGCAGAAAGTCCGCTTGTGGCTGTCGAACGTTGAGGGCGACTACAACTACTGGTCGGAAGCGGCCGAAGAGGCCTGGCGCGACCAGGATCCAGACGACCGTGGCCTGACGCGCCTCAAGAACGCGCGCCACGACCTGGCCAAACGGCTGCGCAACGAGCTAGACAACGAGTCCGACGAGACCAGCAAGCTCTCGCCGATGTACGCGGACCTGCTCACGGCCGCGCTGCAACAGATCGATTGGGAGGACCTCGCCGACGTCATGCTCGCCGAGCTTCCCGAAGTCGCGGAGATCGACGAATGAATCCGCGCGTTGACATCTTCGCCCAGAACGCCATCAACGGGCTGATGGAATACGAGTGCCCGGACTGTGGCACGATGCGCCACCTCACCCGCGCTCGGTGGGATGAGGTCCAGGACGTTGACAAGCCATTGCGCTGCCTCGCGTGCGGCGCAGTCTACCAGCTACCCGCGAGGAATTCGAAATGAGCAAGCCACAGAAACGCGCCTCGATCCTGGTCACCCGCTGGTTCGCAGGTGCCGAGGGCGGCGGGATCGCTGGCGAGCACACGCAGCGCGTCTCCCTGCCCCTCAGCACGATCAAACTGGTCCAGCCCTACCGACAAGATATCTGGATCGATCAAACGCTCAGCGGCACGCGCGTGAGCAGCGCGCGAGCGCAGATTAACCTGCGCGACGATGACCATCTGTACGTCACCGAAACCGTCGAAGAGATCGACGCGCTGATGAACGAGCCATGGGGGGAAGGCTAACGAAATAGCAGAGGGGACGGGGGAAACCCCGTCTAATGCACAGTCCCGGTCCCAAGTCCGGGCATCACCTTTCCAGAGGTTAAGAATGACAACCGAGACGACCGAGATCGTCCACACGATCCGATACGAGCAGCGCGCGCTCACCGGGAGCGCATGGGTCGCGGCCTATGATGCTGCGGTCCCCGGCAAGACGCCTGGCAAGGTCCTACAGGACACGGGCGACTACTTCGCCATTCGGTTCCCGAAGCGTGGCGTGTACGTCTACAAGCGCGCGGAGAAGCGCGGCTGGCAAGACTTCGGCCCGCTCTGGGACCGCGGCGTGCTCGTCATGGTGCTGCCATGACGATGCATTTCAGCAAGGATGAACTCGCGTTGCTCGCCGAGGCACTCGACAGCCATGCCTACTGGCAAGTGAGCGAGCAGGAACAGCGAAACGACGGCTACGTCTACCATGATGAGAACGACGACAACCACGACGACCTCGCCGCGATCGAGCAACTACAGGCGAAGATCGAGGCTCACCTTTCCAAAGAGGACTGACCAAATGACGACGACCGAAGAAACCCTCGCCCAACTCGAGATGGCGCTGCAAGACGCACAGGATGCAGTCGCAAACGGCGTGACCGAGAACCTCGGCACGCTGGAATCCCTCGTCACCAGTGACGACATCTCCGAAGAGCAGCGCGCCGACCTGCTCGACCTGTTGGACCGTGTCGCCGTGTGGAAGCGCGCCAGCAACGAATTCCTCGACGCCGTAGCCAAGATCCCGACCTCCTTTCCAAAGGAGTGAACCATGGCGAGAATGACGAAGCGGCAAGTCACGGCAATGCTGCGCGAGTCTGGGCAGCACTATCGCTACAAACCGGGAGCGGAAGTCGGTTCAGCCTTGCAGGTGCCGGACGACAACGACAGCGACACGTCGGTCTACGACACCCAGTCCGACAACCTCGATCGGCTCGTAGACGTGGACGTGGACGGCATCCTCACCGATGCGTCACGCGCCAAGCTCGCCGAGCTGATCGCCGTGACCATGTCGCTCAGCTACTGGAAACCCGAATACCGCTAGCCAATGCACGACCGCCCGTGCCACTGACCGAGGCCACACACGGGCGGCCCTCCTTTCGCCTCGACCTTTCCAAGGATCCCCACCATGAAAAAGCTTCTCGCTTTCGCTGCCCTCATCACACTCGCTGCCTGCGGTGGCGACTCCCCCACCGGGCCGAGCGGCCCGCAGGTCTCCGGCACGTGGACCATGCGCACCGTCAACGGCACGCCGCTGCCCGTGTCGCTCATCCTCGCCGACGGCACGCAGATCATCGCGCGCTCGGCCGTGCTCACCCTGACCGGCGATCGTTCGGGCACGTACCAAGAAGTGATCACATTCAGCTTCACGGCCACGCCCAACCTGACCTCGGCCATCAGCGAGAACGGCACGTGGACGGTCGCTGGCAACATCATCTCGTTCGCCACCAACCAAGGCGACCACTACACCGGCACGGTCACCGGCAACACCTTAACCGAAGTCGTCGGCGGGTTCGCGCAGGTGTATAGCCGCTAACTCGTGCCAGCACAGACGATGCATGAGGGCCAGTCCTAGCGGGCTGGCCCTTGTTCTTTGGTGGCCCGACCAATACGGTTACGAGAGTAACCTATTGTCGTGGCTTTCTGAAACAGGATTTGCCAATGCAAAGATGTGCATACTGCGATAGTCCGACGGTAGACCTGAAAGTCTCCACCATCGGTCTCATGGAGGGCGCGATGGTCTGTGTGGACTGTCGCCGCGAGTGCGCGCTCTGCGGCAGTGTCGGCGTACCAGCCGAACCTGAGCCCGCACCACGACCGCGCGAGCGATGGCGCTTTCGCCGCCTTTGGCGCCCTAGTTCGGCATTCATGAACTCTTTCTAAATCGGCTCCGAGGGCATTCGGGGCCGTTGTTGTTTCAACAGATCCCCTCTGGTACCTTGGGGCCAGAGGGGAGCAAGCTCTTGCGCAAAGATCTTACCTCCCCTCTTGCGCTAAAATGGGTTACGGTTGTAACCTATTTGGTACCGGCGGGTTACAAATTGTGACCGCCATCCCACCCAAATCCACACCTTTCCAGGAGCACGGCAAATGACAGACATCCCCCGCAAGCCTCACCGGCCGGTCAACATGCCCGGACCCATCGCGATCGCGCTGATGACCGGCCGACCCGAACTCGCCCGCGCAGGCATGGAGCACATCCTCGCAACCGCCAAAGGCACTCCCCACGAAGAGCTAGCGACCATGCTGGTCGAGTTCGCCGTCGAGTGCGTCCGAGACATCGCGGCCGAGCGCGACGTGATGCAGTCCCTCCTCCCCAGCATCCAGGACGCACGCCGGAACTTGCAAGGAGCGATCGGCAGCGTTGAACGGCTCGAGGACGCCATCGGCCTCATGGTCCGCGGCGACGATCCCGAGTCCATCCGCGAAGCCCTCAAGTCCAACAGCGAACGCACGCGTGAACGGAAAGCCGCGCGCGCCGAGGCTGAGGGATAACCCCATGACCACACCTCCAGAGCCATCAAAAGCGAAGCAGCTTTTGGCGAAGTACAACCGACTCACACAGGAGCTAGAAGACACGCAATTGGAAATGATGGCGTTCATTCGCGAGGCGCTCGGCGACATGACCCCATACCAATTCGCCGCCGCTTCAGGCATCAACAAGGGCAACCTGTACGCCATGATCAGCCACGGCCGCTGGAACGCCAAAGTCGCTTTGGAAGCCCTCGACCTCCTTGATGAACCCATCACCTCAGACGAAATCGACACCGACCCAGAACGCGACAATTGACTTCCCCCTTGACTGATCCCATTGCATAAGTTCCCCGAGCGTACCAGACTACGGTTGCTCGGGGAACCCTTTCCAGTTGAGGTTAGATGTCAAACCAACGCTATGCGTTTCACAGTCCCTACTACGGACCAGAGGCCGACGCGCAGGCGATCGGCGATCGCATCGATGAACTCATCGATGAAAAACAAGAGCACGTCACCGGCGAGGAACTTGTCGCCGAGGCCCGAAAGCGCGAGTCACCGCTCCGGCCCTGCTTTACGTTCGATGACGTCGTCGCGGCGGACAAATGGCGGAAGAAAGAAGCCAGAGATCTCATTAAGAAGCTGCACAACGAGACGAACGGCGAGCCGACCAAAACGCGCGCGTTTGAGTACGTCCACCACCCGGAACATGGCGGAAAGCGCGTGCTCTTAAGTCATCGATCGTGCACGGCGCGCCCGGAATTCCGTGAGCAACTCCAAGAGCGCGAACTTCGCTCAGCACGCCGCCGATTACGCACGCTGGCAGAAAACCTGGAGAGCAATCCGCTCCTCCGCCCGTTCGCGAAAGACATCGCGGCACTACGCAAGAAGATCGAGCGCGGACTCCGCGCCACCGTTTGACAAGTCGTGCCCGGTGAGCTTTACCGAACCCTCACCGGGCTCCCAATTCCTTTCCAGCGAGTCCTGTCATGACCCCCAAAGAATCCCCGTTTGGCCAATGGATGGCCAGGCGGAACATCATCGTCAAAGAGCTGCCTGAGGACCTCCAGTCTCAAGCAACCCGCCTCCATCGCACGCCGGAAAAGGTGGCGCCCAACTCGCCCACGCTCGAGAAGTTCGCCCAGCATTTAGGCGTCCCCCTCGAGGAGGTCGGCCAGTTCGCGCTCGCCGAGCCAATGACCGAGAAATGGCTCAAGAAGATCCGGAAACAACTTGCGAGCGGCACGATCTGGCGCGGCGGCGCCGGGAAAAGCAAAAGCAGCCGGCCGAAATTTAAGCCGAAGCGGAGCCTGAGACGCCCGACGAAAGACGACGATTTTGTGGAGGAAGAGGACGAAGCGATCGAGGTCAAAGGCAACGCGAAGACGCCGTTTGCCAAGCTCGCCGCATCGAAAGGCTTCACCGTGCAAGCGCTCGCCGATCGCCTCGGCGTGCCGCATTCCTACATGTGGCGCGTCTCTACTGGCAACATCGCGAGAAACCATCCGGTCCTCGTGCCGCTAGCCAAGATCCTGAGTGTGGAAGTGCCTATGCTCAAGCGCATGATGCGGCGGCCAGTAATGGCGCCCCAGTGGCATCTGCGTGCACAGAAGGATCTTCTCGCCTACATGGAGGACCGCGGCCGCAAGCGCGAGCGGAGCGAACCCAAAACACCAACGCCAGCCGCGCCCATGACCGCCATCGTGAAGTCGGTCGAGAACGGCCATCCCGTCGAGCAGCGCGCCTACAACCGGCTCGGCTCCAAGCGCTCACCGCTCAAGCTGCGCGAGGTCGCGCGCGCCCTGATCGCCACGATCAACGTGTCCGTCATGCGCGGCGACACGCACACCCCGCCGCTCCCGCTCAGCGATCTCTATCTCGTCATGCAAGACTATCTGCAGGAGAAAGGCATCAAGGCGAACCTGCTCGTCGATCCTGCGTTCGGCACCTCCTTCGACCCGAAATGAAGCATGATTGACTGGGTGCACGACCAACAGCTACGCGAGGCTGTGGAGGACTTTCTGAAGCGGTTCGAGGGCGTGTTTCACTACGACTGGGAGTATTCGCTCGACTGTCTCTCCGATCGGTCGCGCAGAGATTACATCGATCCTGGCGGAACATTTCTGCGTCCCTATCCCAGCATGCGCTACGAGCTGGAGGCAAACAACTGGGGCAACCGAGGAGCATTGCTGCACAGCTATCGGGCACTGCGCAAACTCGTTCCATCGCGCGAGGAGGAATTCCATCCTGGTCCGATGCAGGAAAACTATTTCGACTGGCTGATCGATGAGGAGTGAATCACGGGAAGCGCGGCACCTCCGCATCATCATGCGCATGACCGATGTGCTGTCGATCGTCGTACCCGCCGCGCTCATTGTCTTCGCCGTGTACTGGTACACCCGGCGGTACTACTGGTGGGTGGTCTTCAACCTCGGCCTCGCCACGTTTAACATCGGCTTCACCGTCTTCATGCAACGGCGCATCGTGCGGCTCCGTGAGAAAGCGCAGGCCGAGCTGCGGGTACTTGAACGCTTGATGCGGGAGCACAGCGATAGATGATTATCGGCATCGTGGGAGCAGAGGGCGCCAAGTTCACGAAAGCTGGCGAAGACGCCGCACGCGAGATCATCCAAGCGCTGCTCAAAGATCCCGAGGTAACCTTGATGGTGAGCGGCGGCTGCCACCTGGGTGGCGCGGACATCTACGCCGAAGAGGAAGCGGAGCAGCTCGGGATTCCAATGCGCATCCATCGCCCGAGGCGGCTCACGTGGGACGGTGGCTTCAAAGAGCGCAATCTCCTCATCGCCCATGACGCCGACATCGTGCACAACATCGTCGTGGATGTGCTGCCGAGCGACTTCGTCGGGATGGAATTCAAGAAGTGCTATCACTGCAACACGACCGAGCACGTGAAGAGCGGCGGCTGCTGGACCGCCAAACACGCACAGGGCCTCGGCAAACGCGCCGAGTGGCACCTCGTCCGAAACTACCCGGCTGAGTAGGTTACCGCCGCAACCCACAGCTGAGTCCGACTAAGATTTCTCTTGTGCTGTTGTGGCAAGGTGTCTTAAGATCACGCCTGTATGAGGGACTATGAAACCACTCAACAGGAGATTGATCATGGCAACGGCTACGCGCAGTCGGAAAACCGCCCCGGCCACCTACGATGCCAGCACCGTCGCAGCGCCCCGAGGATCCCTGACCCACAAGGTGGAAGAGCTGACCTTTAAGCTCCGCGGGATCGCCGGCTCCCTCCTCGTCGTCCATTCGTTTACCGAAAAAGCGAAGGAGGAAATCCGACAGAAGCAACAGAAAAAGGCGAAGCAGGCGAAGCAGGAACGGCGGCCGGAAGAGGAATTCGAGGAGGCCAAGATCATCAACGTCAACGGCCTCGAGTGTGTGCCAGTAATGGCACTGAAGAAAGCCATCATCTCGGCAGCAGTCGCGTTCGACGATCTCACAAAAGTGGCGCTGCGCCAGGCGCTGTTCGTGCGCCCCGCCGACGACCCAGCCTCAATGCTGGTGCCGATCGAGCGCTTCAATGGCAAGCCCGCCATCGGCGTGATGCGTGAGGACGCTGTGACGATCGGAATGAATACGCGTTCACTCGCCTATCGCCCGTCGTACGAAGAGTGGCAGCTGCGCATCGTCGTTGAATACAACCCGAGACTGGTGAGCGAGGAGCAGCTGTGCGCCCTCGTCGATCAAGCCGGTTGGGGTATCGGCATCTGCGAAGGTCGGCCTGAAAAGTCAAGCGCACTCGGCTGGGGCCGATTCGCTCGAGTCGTGGAGTGACCGTGGCGTAGCGTACCGTGGCACAGCATGGCCCGGCGTGGCCGAGCACGGCACGGCAGACGGGGCAAGGCGAGGCCGGGTTTGGCGCAGCGTGGCACGGCAGGAGTGGCATGGCTTGGCGAGGCCGGGCGGGGCGATGCATGGCTCGGCAGACGAGGCGGGGCTCAGTCCGGTGTGGTATGGCGCAGCGCGGCTCGGCAGACATGGTTTAGGCCGGGCATGGTTCGGCACGGCCTGGCACGGCACGGCAGCCTTGGTATGGCTTGGCGCGGCGCGGCGAGGTACAGCGAGGCGCTCCTGGGCTCGGCCGACAAGGCTAGGCGCAGCTAGGCGAGGTCTGGTATGGCAGGGCACGGCATGGCAGACTGGGCTGGGCTAGGCGAGGCCAAGCGCAGCGATGCATGGCACGGCAGACATGGCTTGGCACAGCGGAGCTAGGCGAGGCATTGCAGGGCGAAGCTCGGCAGACTTGGCAAGGCGCGGCAAGGCCCGGCAGACCACGGCAAGGCCGAGCGCGGCCGGGCTCAGTAAGGCACGGCAGACATGGTTAGGCGAGGCGGTGCCTGGCTGGGTAAGGCACGGCAGACATGGCTTGGCGAGGCCGGGTAAGGCGGGGCGAGGTTAGGCATGGCTCGGCAGACCCGGCCAGGCGGGGTTTAGCGAGGCGTGGTAAGGCGGGGCAAGGCCCGGCCGACTGGACCCGGCAAGGCTGGGCGGAGCGCACCAGGGCATGGTTGGGCGAGGCAAGGCTCGGCTCGGCAGACACGGCGTGGCGAGGCCGGGCTTTCCCAGGCGGGGCCAAGCGATGCATGGCACGGCAGACGGGGCTAGGCCCGGCGTGGCATGGTACGGCCTGGTACGGCACAGCGTGGCAGCCTTGGCACGGCTAGGGTGGCTCAGTAAGGCCTGGCGAGGCACGGCAGGGCAGACTAGGCCTGGCTAGGTCGGGCCAGGCTTGGCCAGGAGCGGCGTAGCGAGGCAGGGCAGACGTGGCTAGGCGTGGTCGAGCCAGGCTTGGTGGGGCACGGCAGACTTGGCACAGCATGGCAAGGCGCGACTGAGCAAGGCACGGCTGGGCAAGGCATGGCAGACTGGGCACGGCCAGGCTTGGCGTGGTACAGCCTGGTACGGCGCAGCAAGGCTCGGCAGGCTGGGGCGGGGCTCGGTATGGTGGGGCATGGCATCGCTAGGCTCGGCAG
Source organism: Methyloceanibacter sp. (assembly GCA_035260285.1). Classification (GTDB taxonomy): domain Bacteria; phylum Pseudomonadota; class Alphaproteobacteria; order Rhizobiales; family Methyloligellaceae; genus Methyloceanibacter. Next base: position 10,635 of record DATFVP010000197.1, on the reverse strand, counting down.
ACTAGGCGTGGCCTGGAGAGGCCGAGCACGGTACAGCTAGGCGAGGCGCGGCAGACGAGGTATGGCATGGTCCGGCCGAGCAAGGGACAGCTCGGCATGGCAGGCCTGGCCTGGTATGGCACGGCCGAGCGAGGCCAGGCGTGGCGTGGCAGTGCCCGGCAGACGTGGCACGGTTGGGCCCAGCCAGGCTGAGCATGGCGGGGCGTGAGCAAGGCATGGCAGACAAGGCACAGCGGGCCATGGCCGAGCGTGGTTCGGCGGGGCAGACGTGGCCAGGTGAGGCTAGGCCAAGCGTAGCATAGCGCAGCACGGCATGGCCGACGAGGCTAGGCAAGGCGAGGCGAGGCACAGCGCAGTGCGGCTCGGCAGTCGTGGCTCGGTACGGCTTGGCAAGACGCGGCTGAGCCGGGCCTGCCATGGCATGGCAGACGCGGCGCGGCAGGGGAAGGCACGGCTGGGCTCAGCCGTGCATGGCACGGCAGACTAGGCTAAGCCGGGCGTGGCGGGGCCGGGCCGGGCTGGGACTGGTTAGGCATGGCGCGGCCGACCCGGCGGGGCACGGCGAGGTTAGGCGTTGCGGGGCATGGTTCGGTATGGCAGACGCGGCTAGGCGAGGCCGGGCGGAGCGAGGCCGGGCCTAGCGAGGCGAGGCCGAGCATGGCATGGCAGACAGGGCTAGGCCCGGCGTGGCTTGGTTAGGCGTGGCACGGCAGGCGGGGCGGGGCACGGCCGGGATAGGCACAGCGAGGTATGGCATGGCACGGCAGGCGAGGCCAGGCTTGGTCCGGTGAGGTTGGCGCGGCTGAGCTGAGCATGGCATGGCAGGCATGGTTTAGCAAAGTGATATGACAGATTGCTCGAAACACCCTCGGCAAGCCCTCGAACAGGGGACTTGTCGGGGGTGTTAGATTTCATATATCACCTTTCCAATGAGGATTTGCATGACTCGCAAGAAGAAAGCGCCCGCCGGCGATCCGCACCAGAAACCCGCGATCGATGTCAGTGAGCTGCCGCCCGAGCTGCGCGCGCAGCTGGCCAAGCGCATCGGCCGCAAGCTGCGGAAGCCCCGCGTCACCACGTTCCCGCGAGACGCCGTGCGGAAGTACGCGCTCCGCTGTCTCGCTGTCCTGGCGGATCTCTCGCCCAACGAGCGCCGACGGGTGCTCGAGCACGCACTCAAAGTGAACGAGGTGTGAGTGGTGTGAGTGACACAAATGTCCCACCGTCAACGCGACCGGTGGGACATTTGTGTTCTCCCTCAGACAAAGACTGCGTGGCTGGGACTATTTAGCCAAGTAGATAACCCAACTCGATCGGCCCGAGGGAGAGACGAAACAGCCACCCGCGCAAGCGCATGGTGGCTGTTCGTCCGAATGCCTCACCTTTCCAGTGCGAGGATGACGCTGCGCCCGCTGCCGAGCTGCCGCTATCACTCCGGAAATTTGTGCACAGCAGGGGATCAGCGCAACCCTAATGCTCCCTGTATCTGCTTCGTCAGGATGACCGTCTCCCCGCTGAATCCGGAGCCGACGAACGTCCCAATGAGCTGCGGCGGTGTGGCGGTGTTGAGCTTGCCCTTGAAGTTGATGGGCTGCGCCGTGCCTGAGCTGAGCGTCAGCGAGAAATCGAGGCTCGTGAAAATGCCCGAGACGGTGAGCGCACGCACGCCGACCGGTGTGCCCGAGATGATCCCGGTGCCGGTCACCGTGCCGTTCGTTTCCAAGAGCGTGAGCGAGGTGGGTTGCAGAACCGACACGCCGTTCCACGTTCCGCTGATGGTGGGCTTGGGCGGCGGGGCGCTAGTACTCTCACCACCGCACGCGGCGGCGGCGAGGGCGAGACAGATCAGGAATCGCTTCATCGCGGCTCCGGTGGAGGGTGTTACTGCGCGCAGGTAACCTTGACGTTGAACGGCGTGTAGAGGCCACTCGTGAGGAAGCTCGCGAGCCCGTTCACGAACGATTGCTGGCTCTCAAACTTGGCCACGCCTTTCAGGCACTTCTCTTTGGTCTCGATGGTGTTCGGTGGCACGAGGCCGAACACGAAGCCGTGGGCCCACTCTTTCTCGACGACCTGAGCCGACGGCTGTAGACCGGTCTCGACGGTGACGTGGTAACAACCGGCCACAGCAATGAGCATGAGAGCGCAAAGCGGGAGCATGCGACGCATGGATAGAACTCCTGGATTGTGATGGAATTGGAAAGGCGGGACCCCAAACGGGGCGCACATCAATCTGTGAGCGGTATCACAGTTTCCGCAAGACGCGCAGGCCGTTCGGCAGACGCTCCGCGAATCCCTTCGCCACGAGCCAGTCCACGAGCACCTCATCGGTACCCACGACGTACTCTTCGCCACACGCCTCACAGGTCACTTGGAATGCCGCCTGGAAGGGGCTCTGACGGCCGATCGCCGTCTTGGCCTCCCACCACACCGCCATGCGGCGTTTGGGCATGTAGTAGCGCCTGTCGGGGATGCCGGGCGTCTGCATCGTCGCGCGAGACTGTGAGAGGCGCACGATCTTGAAATCCCGGTCGTCGCCGAAGACGCTCGCCATCAGCTCGTCGCCGGCATGCTCGACCTGTTTCTCGGTGCGCCAGTCAGTCCGCGAAGCCGCTCGGCGGCGTGCCATATTCGAGCACGTGGCATCTGCGTTTCAGCTCGGCGTTCTCCTCGCGCAAGCTCGAGTTCTCTGCGGCGAGCTGCTTGTAGCTCGCGATCGCGCCGCGGATCATTTCCGCACGATCGGTCATGCTATTGCGGCCACGCCGGCCCTGGCTCGAGCTGGCGTTCCAGGCCTGCGCCAAGTTCTCGGTCCACTTCGCGAACGCCGTCATTTTCGCGAGGGGGAATCGCAAATCCGCCATCATCGTTCTGATCTCCCGTACTGCTTGATGCCGTGTTTGATCGGGTCGTGCTCCATCACCATCCGGTAGCCGATCTCCTGCATCTTCGGGACAGGCTCGTTCAGTGTCTCATCGAAGACGAAGATCGGTTCGCCCTTCTCATCGAGGACCGGCCGCATCACCGGGACGACACGCTCGTGCGCGCCGCACACGAAGCAAGTGGACATTGTGGATATCCGGTGCAGTTTCGGTTTAAACCATAACCGTGAGAAAAGTTTGTCACCCGCTCGAGTTCCCGCTGATCCCGGTATGCAGTAAGGAGCGGGCGTTTCCTGGTTACTCTGATCGCGGTGTCCGTCGTTGTTCGCGCCCTATAGGCAACTGGGATCGGTCCCAGCACGGCCCCGAGTCGGGTTGTGAACAGGCATCTCGACGTGAGACACTTCCCCAAGTGCCGATCCAGACCCATACCGGCCCGGGTTGCCAGCGAACAGAGCCCGGGATTTTCTGAGATCTGCCCTGCACTCTTCCGAGGGAAACCAGCACGCACCACCACGGTTATTGCGCACGGCGCGATTCCGTGCCCGGAGAACCGTGGTCCAAAAACCGGTTCACAGCCGCTTCAATCGTGCACCAGGGCGAGGGCCTGCTTCGGCTTCACGCCCAGCTTGTCACTCAGGGTTTCGTAGAGCTTTTCCCAGTCGGCACTGGCCATCTCGCTCTTGAGATCGATCAGGCTACCGGCGACCACGGCGAGGGTCTCGAGTCGGACCTTGTCGTCGTGCGCGATGGCCGCGTGAACGGCCTCTGCCCAGCCGCGGTCACCCGACACGTTTGGCTGCCTCCCGCGCTCGGCGATCTTGCTCAGGGCAGCGACCGCCTTCTCGGATCAGTTCGTAAATCCTGTTGCGTGAGCGCCCGAGATCGGCCGCGATCTGGGCGACCGGAGTGCCGGCGTCGTAGCGCTCGAGCACGTCCTCGATGCGCGCGAGCTGGCGCTCGAGATCGGGTCGTTTGGCGCCGGCACGCAACTCGTATCCGTGACGATGGAATGCTTCAATCACCGCCTGTTTTGAGATCGGCGGGTCTTGCTGTGCACCGACTTGTTCCGCGCTAGCGCCGTCCACATAGACGGCCCACATTGCGTCCAACTGGGCCTGGCGTTTGGGGCTCGGCGGCTGGTAGGGACGGCGTCGGCGCCGCCGACCGGAACGTCCGATGACTGAGGATGGTGGGAGGGATGGAACGTGTACCGCTGGATTTCGCTCCCTGTCGCGTAACTGATTGTCAGAAAAGAGACTTACGATCGACTCATAGGAGGGGATAGGCTCCTTGGAGAACACTCCATGAATGTGGGCGGGCCCGGAAGACCCCTCATTCGAGGCCTCCCGGTAAACCGCTGATCCCACAGATTTTCCACGGTTCGGATCGCTAACCATCTGTCAATCCTCAACTTACGGTTTCCCGAGCGACTGGACCTGCGTGGACTGCCATGGACTCAGGTGGACAGGTCTAGGGATAGTGGGAGGGATGGTGTAAATGGCACCGCCTGCCCGCTCAACCCCGCCATGTATTTCTCCGCCTTCCGCAGCTGCGACTCCTCGCGGATGTACCGGCCATACGTGAGCCGATGGAGGTTCGAGGTCTCCGAATGCCCCAACTGGTCCCGGAGCCAATCCTCATCAAACGGCTGCGGCGTCCGGCCCACGAGGACCCCGGCCTGGATCCACCGGACGGCGAACCCGTGGCGGAATCGGTGAAACGCGTAGTGCGCTCCACCCTCGTCGGTCTCGCCCAAGATCGCCGCGTGTTCATCGTCAATCCCCGTCTCGACGCACGCCTCGAGCATGCGGCTCCGGAGCGGGAAGAGGGCAGGGCGCAGCCGATTCGCTGGCTTGATGTGCCGCCCGCCATTGACCCCGACACGCGGGATGAAGTAGCTGTCCTCGGTCGGCAGGCTCTCCATGTACTGATCCACGATCTCGAAGAGGTTATCGTCGGGGATCATGACCCAGCGCTTCCGGTGTTTCTGCGCATGCGCATCGCTCTTGCCCCCGTCGGCATAGAAGCTCCGTAGCTCCCGGCGCCGATGTTTCTTCTGAAGTCGCGCCACCGCCTGCAGCTCCATCGCGCTCCCGTACATCAGCGCCACCGTGGCCCACAGCACGATGTCCATAAAGTGCTGGTCGCGGCGGAAAAACTTGATCAATCGCTCGGCATCGGTCGGCCGGTACCAACGCGGATTGTTGACCCGCCGGAGTTCGGCTTCGGTGAACACGACGTCGAGTTCTGCCACCGTGCGCGGGAGGTGCGGGAATCCCCGCGGCCGCATCCACTGCGCCCAATTGCTCAACCCGGCTTTGTAGTCGCGGCGCGCCGGTCCGCCGACATGGCTCAGCCGACCGCCGTTGTCCTGATCCTCGTTGAAGATCGTGTGTAAGCGCTCGGTCGTGAGCCAGTCCGGCGTTCGTTCCTCGGTCCCAAAGAGGCGCCGCACTTGGCCCGAGTAATCCCGCCGCTGCTTCTTGGTCCCTTTCCGCTCGACGAAGTCCAAGTAGTCCGCGACGTGCTCCGCGATCGTCTGCGACTCGAGCTTCTTGTTGGCCGCCTCCGCCAGCACGGCAATCGCGAACTGCGATTCGCCACGCCCACCGCCCCTCTTGCCCTCGGACTCGAGCGCGGCCGACGTGATCTTCCGATGCTCCTCTTCCTGCGCCTTGATCTCGTGGTACATCTGGAGCAGGTCGATCTCGAAGTCCAGCACCCGATCGAGATAGCGGGCGCTCTGCGGGTCGCCCGAGCGCATGATGTCGCGCACGCAATCCGCGATCTGGTTGGCCAATATCTCGTCCTCGGTCTTGCAGCTCCGCCAGGTCTCGTTCCCGCCGGTCGGGCGCCGGATCTTGAGACTGAAGGTGTTCTCGCGCTTGCCATGCTTCATCAGCCGTTTCGGCCGGCTGCCGTTCCCTCGTGTCCTGGCCATACCCCAATTCGATTAAGGATGGATTGGTGTGTTCATTCTCCATCCCTAAGCTGGGGCATGTACCCCTTCGTGGCAAGGGCATTAGTAGGGTTTGTTGCGGCGTGGCGGCCCGTTGAGCGTCTCGAGCGACCAGAGCGGCTTGCGGCCGACGTACTGATCCGGCTTGTACCAGCGAATTAATGATTTGTAGGAGATGTGTCCCTTGTACACGCGCGCTTCGATGGAATCGAGCAGTGGGTTATAGCGCGGCGGGTCCGGGATACGGCGGCGCGGCATCGGGCTCCCCTCATGGTGGTAGAGGTGGTGAAGGTGGAACTAGAACGGCAGATCATCCGGCTGATCCTCGAGCGGCGGCGGGAATCCCTCATTGTCCGGCACCGCAGCGGGCGTCTCCTCGAGGAGCCCGAGTCGCTCGAGTTCGTCCGCCCAATACACACCTGCACACCCGTGGGTCTTCCACTTCGTGCAGCGAAACGCTGGTTGATTCGGTTTCCGCGTTTTTCTATTATCCCACATCCGCGCGCCGCACGTTCTGCACGGGACCGGCGCGTACGAGAATTCAGCATTCTGTGAAGTCTGCTGTGATGATGCGGGCGGCGGTGGGGACGACGCCGCCGTGCGCTTGACGGGTGGGTTGACTGGCGGCGGAGTGGGGGAGCCCGGTGTGACAACGCCGGCATCGGCTCGGGTCGATGGGGCGGACACTCCGCCGCGCTCCTGCGGAGCCGACGGTGGCTCCACCTCGATGGGTTTTCCCTTCCGTCCCTGCGTCCGCCAGTAGTACTCGCCAGGATCCACCTTCGGTCGCGCGCCGCGCTGCGGGCCATCCACCGGGACCAGGTTGCGATCAAACCGGTAGAGGTCGCGGCAGACACCGAAATGGCGCGCCGCGCGTTTCAGCGCATCGGTTTCCGCGCTCTTTTCGTCGCGGCCCTGACCGAACGCTTCACGGGTGATTCCACCGACGACGAGCGTGGCTTTGACAACGACCTTCTCGAGCTTCCCGCTCGGGTCGCGGCGCTCCACGGGCGTCCCAAACGTGACGCCCCAGTCGCCCAGAAACTCGCGGTCGAGGACATCATGCACGTACTCGAGGGTCGCGTAGCAAACGAAAAACACGACCCATTCGCCGCGGCTCTGGAAGGGCGCCGCCGAGGCGCGCCAATGTTGTTCGTGTCTCGGTGTCGGTCCGGCCAGCGCCTCATAGTGTGCGCGCCTCGAAGCCGGGCCGAGTGCAGCTGAGTCTATTGCAGTCATCGCAGATCCCGCATCCGCCGCGCCCAGCGACCTCGGGGAGTTCCCTCTCCGGCATCGGAGAAACTCCCAATGGACAACCACGCGCGGGCGCCATCATGCGCTCTCGTGGCAACGCTGTCAACAGGGAAAACCGGTGTTGGACTAAAGTCCTACGTACTGGGTTAAAAAATAACCCATTCTTGCCGGTTACCTCGTATTGGAGCGGATCTGAGCGGGTCTCACAATCTAACCTGTTCCACGTGACACCTTGTCGCCAGGGTTACATCCCCGCTGTACCGCCGTGGATATAACGGGCTCCCTTCCTTCTCGTCCCTCCGATCGCTACGTTTGATGTATCACCTTTCCAGTAGGTTCTCATGCCCGCGATTACCGTTGTGCTTGTCGTACTTTGGATTGTCAGCTTATGCCTCCCCGAGCAACCTCAGCCGCCTAGGGAGAGGTGAGTCCCGTCGTTAGCGGCGAAGCCTGAATCAGCAGCCTGATGTAGCGCTCCATCGTCAACGGTTCGCGGAGCGGATGGCCCGCAGCGCGAGCGAGCGCCTCAATCGTTGGCGCCGCTTGTTTGAATCGTTGAATGCTCTGCGCGCCTCGCTGCGCGAGATGCCCCACCGCTGAGCCGATCACGGCCCCCGGTATCCCTCCTCCGATCGCAGCCCCCACACCGGAACCGAGGGCGCCACCTCCGGTGGTCCATGCCATGGTAGACGGGAACGATCGATTGAAGGGCGCTTCCCGCAGTCCACCCAAATACGTGTCCAGTGCCGCCTGCGCTTCCTGCGGCGTCATCTCACCCGAGTTCGCGCGCGCGCGTAACGCCGCCGCGCTCTGGGTGCCCGCCTCCCGCGGCGCGACAGCCGCACCTCCGCGACGACCCACTTCGGCACCCTGTACTGCGGCTGCAAGCTCCCCCTCGAGACGGGCCAGGTCCTTCTCACTCTGGATCGTAGGCCGATCGGGCGCGGCAGTCTTCGCCGCCTCAAGTGCCCGAGTCCGTTCCACAATCGCTTCGTCCACATTCGGTGCGTTGCGCATCAGTCGCCGCTGGTCGGCGATTCGCCGTCCCTTATCCACACCAGCGGCCGTACCACTCAGAACAGTGCCGAATGCGCCACCAATCCCAAACGCCTTCGCCGCATTGGCGAGCCGCTCCTTTGCGCTCAGATCTAGATTCGGATCGAGAAGCGCCTCGATCGCGCCCGTGCCACCGCCGACGAGTCCACCTTTGGCCGCCGACTTGATAACACCACCGCCGCTCGTGAGCGCGCTCGGCAACGGAACAACCTTCCCGGCCGGAATACTAAATGCCATCTGCTCAGCGATACGAAGCGGCGTCGGAATTCCGCTGATATCCTCTCGCAACGCACGGAGCGCTTCCTGAGGATTCATCGGAGTCGCCCCGGTTCCCAACCGTGAGCCGATCTGCGAGCCGAGCGAGCCGAGGAGCGCCTCACCACCCTCAATGAGTGGACCAGCGATCGGCACACCCTGCGCAGCATTGAGCACGTGCACAATCGGATTCAGGGTGCCGAGCGCCTCACGATCTCCGCGCGCATCGGATCGATTGCGTGGCAACGCACGTGACACATCAGATCCAGCGAGCGTGGTACCGAACATCTTCGCCCGCCGAGCGGCAGCCTCCATTTCCTGTCGGAGCCTTGCCTCCATCTCCGCGCGAAGCGCAGCGCCTGGATCGGTCGGGTCCTGCTCGTCGCCGTTCGCCATGGCATCACTGCGGCCCGTAGGCCTGACGGATCTGCGCATCGGTATACCCGATGCGCTTGTAATTGAGAATTTCCTGAGGCGTCAGCTTCCGCCAGCCCGCGTGTGTTCCTGCCGGCGCTCCCGGCGTCTCTCCCGGTGGCGTTGCCGCGGTGTTCGCACGCCGGACCTGCGGATAGTACTGACTGTACGTCGCCTTCTTGCTCTCGATAATCCCATTGAGCGTACTCATAAAATTCACGGCTTGCTGCAACGCCCGCTTCGTCGTGTCCTTCGTGTCCGGGAGATACCGTTCCAGCAAGCTAATTTCGTACTCGGTGAGTGCGGTGCCACCGCGCTGCTTCGCCACCGTCGCGTAGAGATTGCTGATCTGGTCGCGCAGGTCCTTGCCTTCCGTTCCGCCGAGATTGAAGAAATCCTGAACGCGATCCGGAATGGGTATGACGCCCCCCAACATGCCCGTCGCGCGAATCTTCTTGTTGACGGCGTTCTGTAATCCCGACGCGACCGATCTCGTCTGGTCGGACAACTCCTGCAATGCGGATGAGTCTTTTACAAAGCTCTGGGGCGGTTGCCGGTTCTCGAGACTAAATTCCCGCCCCGCCTGCGCCGCCGCGATCGATCGCGTCAGGTTCGCCTCCGACTGCGCCCGTCCCGCGGCGGCGCGCGCGTCTCGACGATCCTCCTGCTCGCCCGCCTTGATCCGATCCCACTCCTTCTGCCAATCAAACCCCGACGCCGCCTCCGGATCTTCCCTCGCGATCTTCGCCAGATCACTCGTCGGATAGAGCGTCATGATGTTCGTCCGATAGCGATCTTGGCTCTTCTTGGTTTTGGCATCAGACACGACCCCCTGCTGATACGACGCCCAGGGCGCGACATAATCCTCATTGTCGTCGTATTCGCCTTTGACCTGCCCGGCCTCCCGCAATCCCTCAAACGCGCGCCGATTACGAAGCGCGGTCTGATTCCGTTGCGCTTCGAGTGACTTCCGCTCTTGGAGGAGTGACTGATTCATCAACTGTTGCTGCTCGTCCAACCGTTTCTGCCGCATCTGCTGGATCATGGCCATCGCGTCATCGCGCTCTTGCTTGCGGCGCTGCTGCATGCCCTGCAACGCACCCGTCAGCCCTTGGGAGGCCGCTGTGATGCCGGGCGAGAGCGAAGCCAACGCGTCGAGGAATCCCATCTTAGGAAAAGACCGGAGTGTCGTAGATCGTCTGACTGGACTGCGGCAACGTGCCGCTCGGCCGCTGCTGATTCGCCAGGATCTGGCGCAACAACGTATCCGTCGAGCCGCCGCCGCTCATGATGCTCTGCAACAGCCCCGACATCGCCGATCCCGCCGCGCTCGACTGATCGCCGAAGATCTTCGACAGCGTGAGCATCGCATCGGCCGGGTTGCCCTGGTTGCCCGCCCCCAGTTGTTGCAACGCGCGGCTGAACGCGCCGCTCGTCAACGCTTCCTGCAACGTCGCGCCCTGGATCCCCTGATTGAACGCCTGGTTCTGCATCCCCGAGAGCTGGGCCTGCGAACGTAAGTAATCTTCAAACTGCGTCTGCGCATCTTGCACGCTGCCGAGCAGCGCGTTCTGGAACAAATTCTCCCGCTGCGTGTCGAGCTGCAAATTGCGCTGATTGGCGAGATCCCCATAGCTCGTCCGCAACATGCCCGAGCCTAAGCGTCCCGTCGCGGCCGCCGCACGATTGGCGTCCCGGAGCGCGGCCTGATACTGCGGACTCGTGGCATTGGCGAACGTATCGAACTGCTCGCCCGCCAGCTTGAAGCGATCGAGCATCGCCCCCGGCGTGATCTGAAAATTCCGGAGATCA
>DATFVP010000196.1:0-2477 GCA_035260285.1 Methyloceanibacter sp. | reverse complement strand
GCGCGCCGAGGTCTCGAGCGCCGAAGCTCTGATCGCGCATCTGCGGCTCACCATCGAGAAGATGCGGCGCGAGCTTTACGGGTCGCGCAGCGAGCGTAAGGCGCGGCTTCTCGACCAGATGGAGCTTGAGCTCGAAGAACTCGAGGCGGCAGCGGCCGAAGACGAGCTCGCCGCCGAGAGGGCCGCGGCATCGCCCGAGGAGACGACGGCGGTTCGTGGCTTCAGCCGCAAGAAGCCCTCGCGCAAACCATTCCCGGCGCATTTGCCGCGGGAGAGAATCATCGTGCCTGGTCCGATCGCCTGCGCGTGCTGCGACTCGACCAAGCTCGCCAAGCTCGGCGAGGACGTGACCGAGACGCTGGAGGTCGTTCCGCGGCAATGGAAGGTGGTGCAGTACGTGCGCGAGAAGTTCACCTGCCGCGCTTGCGAGCGGATCTCACAGGCTCCGGCGCCGTTCCACGTGCTGTCGCGCGGATTTGCTGGGCCGAGCCTGCTGGCCATGATCCTGTTCGAGAAGTACGGGCAGCATCAGCCACTCAACCGCCAATCCGAACGCTACGCGCGCGAAGGAGTGGACTTGAGCCTGTCGACGCTGGCCGATCAGGTTGGCGGCTGCGCCGTCCTTCTGCGCCCGCTCTACGATCGCATCCGCGCGCACGTGTTTGCCGGCAGCCGCGTGCACGGCGATGACACCCCGGTACCGGTGCTGGCCAAAGGCAAGACGGCGAGCGGGCGGGCGTGGGTCTATGTTCGGGACGATCGCCCGTTCGGGGGTCATGATCCGCCGGCAGCCGTGTTCTTCTACTCGCGCGACAGAACCGGCGATCACCCCGAGCGCCATCTCAAAGGATACGCTGGAATCCTTCAGGCCGATGCCTATGCCGGCTTCAACCGGCTCTACGAGGCTGGCCGCAAACCGGGGCCGATCACGGAGGCTGCGTGTTGGGCGCACGGCCGGCGCAAGTTCTTCGTGCTGGCCGATATCACGGCCAAGGTGCGCGGGAAGTTGTCGGTCGTCGCGCCGCTGGCGCTCGCAGCGATCAAGCGCATCGATGCGATCTTTGATATCGAGCGCGAGATCAGTGGCCTCTCCGCCGACGAACGTCTGACCGTCCGCCGCGGTCAGGTCGCATCGCTGGTTGCAGACCTCGAAGCCTGGATGCGGACCGAACGCGCCAAACTCTCTCGCCATTCTGAGGTGGCCAAGGCGATGGACTACATGCTCAAGCGCTGGGCCGCCTTTACACGCTTCCTCGGCGACGGGCAGATTTGCCTCACCAACAATGCCGCTGAGCGAGAACTGCGCGGCATCGCGCTCGGTCGCAAGTCATGGCTGTTCGCCGGTTCCGACCGCGGCGGCGAACGCGCCGCCGTCATGTACACGCTGATCCAGACCGCCCGGCTCAATGGTGTGGATCCGCAGGCGTGGCTCGCTGACGTGCTCGCGCGCATCAATGACCACAACATCCACAGGCTCGATCAGCTGCTGCCCTGGAATTGGAAGGCCCAGCCTGCCAGACTGGCAGCATGATGAGTCCGGCCAGGCAGAACGCCGCATCCGACAGCTTCAACGAGATCGCCACCGTTCGCATCGAGCTGCGGCACACCGATCCCTTGATCTGGCGTCAGGTCGAGGTGCCGACCTCGATCACGCTCAAGGTCCTGCACGACATCATCCAGGTCGTCATGGGGTGGTTCGATTACCACCTCTGGGAATTCACAATCGGTAAGCAAAGGTTCGGTCTGCCGATGGATGACGACTGGGGAACTGAGCCTCGCATCGAAGCGGGCAAGGTGCGCCTGCGCGACGTGCTCAAGCCGCGGAAGACCGTCATCGATTACACTTATGACTTCGGCGATGGCTGGGAGCATCGGGCTCACCGTGACCGATGTTCGCGCCGGCCAGCGCGACGTCTCCTATCCGCGCTACATCGGGGGCGAAAGAAACGGACCGCCCGAGGATTGCGGCGGCATCCCAGGCTTCTACGAACTGCTCGAAGCGATCGCTGACCGTACTCATCCGAGCCATGCCCATCTCAAAGAATGGGCGGGCGACTACGATCCCGATACATTTGATGCGCTTCCGATCAAATACGCCCTCGGTCGCATCGCAAACCGCCGCAACGCCGCCAAGGCGCGCCTCGCCAAGAAAAAACACCTCGGCTCGGCTGCCTAACGCCGCGAACAAGCTCGCCGCGGCCTTGACCGGATGGTTACACCGATGGCGCATCGGAGTGCTTACCGACGCGCCAAATGCGACTCCCGCCTAGCACCTAGGCAAGCGGTCGCGCATGGATTGGATGTTGGCTGACTATGCGGTCAGCATTCGGGTACGGTCGCGCAATGCTTGAACCTGCAGCGCGAGCTCGACCACATTCTCTCGAAGCTGTGCATTTTCCGCTTCAAGCCGCTCAAGCAGTTTCTCATTGCTCGCAGTTCGCCCATCACGCTCCGTTGTTTTATATTTCCATACTGAG
>DATFVP010000195.1:0-5709 GCA_035260285.1 Methyloceanibacter sp. | reverse complement strand
GGATTAAAGTGCTGCTTCCAGCCTTTTCAAGGCCTGCTCAAGCCTTGCGGCCGTTGCCTCAGCGTCAGCTTTACGCTCGCGCTGCTCCTCGACCACATGCTCAGGGGCGCGGGCGACGAACTTCTCATTGGCGAGTTTGGCGTCAAGCTGGCGAATTTCTGACCCGACCTTGTCAATTTCGCGCTTGAGCCGTTTCGACTCTGCGGCGACATCGATGATGCCGGCAAGCGGCAGAGCAAGCGTCGCCTCGTCGAGCACGATCTGCACAGCACCGGACGGCGCCTTGCCGAAGCTCATGGTCTCGATGCGGGCAAGACGGAGGATTGTCTCCTCGTGGCGCTTCGCTCGCGCCGCAGTCTGCTCGCTCGCGCCGGAGATGACGAGTGGCACTTTAGCGCCGGCCGGAACATTCATCTCCGAGCGCACCGAGCGCACCTCGGAGATGAGCCTGATCACCCAGCCGATCTCGGAATCCGCCGCCGCGTTCTCCAGGCCAAGATGTTTCGGCCAAGGGGCGAGGATGAGGAGGCTCTCCCTCTCCTCGCCCTCGGCAGCCAACTTCGCCCATAGCTCTTCGGTTACGAAGGGCATGAAGGGATGGAGCAGCTTGAGCGCGCGATCGAGCACCCAAGCGGTCATGGCGCGCGTTTCGGCGGCGGCTTGTTGATCGGCGCCTGAGAGGATCGGCTTGATCAGCTCGAGATACCAGTCGCAGAATTTATGCCAGACGAAAGAGTAGATAGCGCCGGCGGCCTCGTTGAAGCGATAGGCTTCGAGCGCCTCGGTGACGGCGGCAAGTGCGTATTCGCTCTCGCCTGCGATCCACCGGTTAATGGTCTGCGTGGCCGAAGCGGGATCGAAACCTTTCACTGGCGTGCAGGCGTTGATCTCGGCGAAGCGCGCGGCGTTCCACAGCTTGGTCGCGAAATTGCGGTAGCCCTCGACGCGGCTGGCGCTGAGCTTGATGTCGCGGCCCTGCGCCGCCATGGCGGAGAGCGTGAATCTCAGCGCGTCGGCGCCGTAAGCGTCGATCAGCTCGAGCGGATCGATGACGTTGCCTTTCGACTTCGACATCTTCTGGCCCTTCTCGTCGCGGACCAGGGCATGGATGTAGACGTCGCGAAAGGGCACCTCCTCCAGGACGTGCAGGCCCATCATCATCATGCGGGCGACCCAGAAGAAGATGATGTCGAAGCCAGTGACGAGAACGTCAGTAGGATAGTAGCGCTTCAGTTCCTTCGTCTCGTCGGGCCAGCCAAGCGTTGAAAACGGCCACAGCGCGGAGGAGAACCAGGTGTCGAGGACATCTTCGTCGCGGGTGAGTGCGACGCTCTTGCCGTAATGGTCCTTTGCGAGGGCGGTTACCTGGCCCTCATCCTCGGCTACGAAGACCTCGCCGTCAGGCCCATACCAAGCTGGGATCTGGTGGCCCCACCAAAGCTGGCGCGAGATGCACCAGGGTTGGATATTCTCCATCCAATGGAAGTAGGTGTTCTCCCAGTTCTTTGGCACAAACACGGTGCGGCCGCGCTTCACCACGTCGATGGCGGGCTTCGCCAAGGTCTTGGCGTCGACATACCATTGGTCGGTGAGGAGCGGCTCGATGATGACGTTCGAGCGGTCGCCATGAGGGACGGTGTAGACATAGGGCTCGATCTTCTCGACGAGCCCGGCCTCTTCCAGCCGTTCGACAATCTTCTTGCGGGCGATGAAGCGATCGAGACCGTTCAATTCCAGAATCGTCTGCTCAAGCTCCGCACTCTGATCGACACCTTGAGTGAAGTCCGAATTTCCCCGAAGCAAGAGCTCGCCGTTGGGAGCAAGCACATTGATCATAGGAAGCGCGTGGCGCCTCCCGACCTCGAAGTCGTTGAAGTCATGCGCCGGCGTGATCTTCACCGCACCTGAGCCTTTTTCGGGATCCGAATATTCGTCGGCGACGATCGGGATACGGCGTCCGACCAGCGGCAGGATGACATGCTTGCCGACCAGAGCCTTGTAGCGCTCATCGTCGGGATGAACGGCAACGGCAGTATCGCCGAGCAGGGTCTCAGGTCGCGTGGTGGCGACCACGACGAAAGTGGACGGATCGCTCGGATCGAAGACGCGATCCTCGAGCCGATAGCGCAGATGCCAGAGGTGGCCCTTCACCTCGACCTGCTCGACTTCGAGGTCGGAGATGGCGGTGAGCAGCTTCGGGTCCCAATTGACCAGGCGCTTGTCTTTGTAAATGAGCCCGGCGCGGTAGAGATCGACGAACACCTTGCGCACGGCGCGCGAAAGGCCCTCGTCCATGGTGAAGCGTTCGCGCGACCAGTCGCAGGAGCAGCCGAGCCGCTTCAGCTGGTTGATGATCAGCCCACCAGACTCGACCTTCCACTGCCAGACGCGGCGCACAAACTCGTCGCGACCTAGGTCCCGCCGGTTCGGCTCCTGGCGCTCCATCAATTGCCGCTCGACCACTATTTGCGTGGCGATTCCAGCGTGATCGGTGCCGGGCTGCCACAACACATCGCGCCCGCGCATGCGCTCGAAGCGGACAAGCACGTCCTGCAAGGTATTGTTGAGCGCGTGCCCCATATGCAGAGATCCGGTCACGTTGGGCGGCGGGATGACGATGGCGTAAGGCCGCGCGCCGGTGCGATCAGGTCGCCCTGCGGCAAAGGCTCCGGCCTCCTCCCACAGACGGTAGGTCGGTCCCTCGACGGCAGCTGGCTGATAGGTCTTGTCGAGCATCGGCGCGGGTTCGGATGAGGAGGCGGGTCTCGCGTCCTACGATTTCAGCTTCCGCGCTGTCAATGATGGCTTCCATACGCTGAGACGCCCCCAAAGGGCGCGCCTCGAAGCATAGGGACGGCGGCTAGAACGCTATTTAGCGCCGCTGCACGTCCGAGTTCTCGAGCTCTTCGCGAAGCGCCGCGGTGAGCACGCGCGGCATGTTCTCGTCGAGCCATTGTTTGAGCATCGGACGAAGCATCTCCTTGACGCTGTCCTCGAGTGATTTCGACGACACCGGCGAAGCGAAGTCGTGCGGCTCGTGCTCTGAGTTGCCATTGGCCCGCGTCGGATTGAGCTCGAACTCATTGGCAGGCGCCGCGCCGCGCCAGGACTGATCCTCGCTCCGCCACGGCAAGGGCTCCGGCTCAAATTCGGGCTCAGGCTCGTGCTCGGATTCCACCTCTGGCTCGGGCTCCGGCTCGGACGTTTCCATTCGCGACCATGATGAGCTCTCTGCTGCCCAAGACGGAACCATCGGCTGGGGCTCGGGCTCAGGCTCTAGCTCAGGCAGGACGACAATCTCCTCCTCTTCGGCGACCATTGCCTGCACTGGTTCGAAACTTGCTGGCTCAGACTCAAAAGAGGTGTCGGCCGGCGTCGCCCCGGCCAGGGGTTCAGGCGGAGTGTATAGAGGCTCGGGCGGCGAATAGACCGGCTCCGGCGCTACGTACTCGGACTGCGCCTCGCGGGCGAAGGCCGCGAGATCTCCGGCCTTCAGCGCGGCGATGGCCCGCTCAAGCGCCGTGGTCGGATCGTCGAGTGACGGAAGAGGTTCCGCTGCTCTCACCGGCTCCCGCGTCGGCGCCGGCGCCGGCATCTCGGCGAATGGCGCAGGCTCCGGCTCGTAGGCTGCAACAACCTCCTCCTCGTAGCTCGGAGTGGCCTCCTTGACGAAGGTCGGTGCCGCCTCGGCAAACGTGAGAGGAGAGTCTTGACGATCTTCATCCGCTGGCGGGAAGGCCGAGGCAAAATCAATCTTGCGCGGTTCATACGAATCTGTTTCGAGGACCACCTCCTCAAGGACGGTGACCGGCTCGTCGGCCATCATCACCTCATCTGCGGCCGAACCTCCAGGCTCGGTCAGATCGAGGATGTCCTCGATGTCGTCATCGTTCGATGCCGGACTGGTGCTGCCTGCCAACGCCCGCTCGATCTCAGCGATCATCTGCGTGTCGGCTGCACCATCCTCGGTATCATCGGCCCGGACCTGCTCCGCATACTCTGCACTCGTTGCGCGCTGCTGTACCGAACTCGCTTCGTCGTCAGAGATGATCCGACGAATGGAGGCCAGAATCTCCTCCATCGTCGGTTCGGGAGCCCGTTCCGTGCTGCTCATAGCTGGAATCCCTTGCCGCCATTGCCCCGCTGCACCCCGCGGTCAAACCTGGGTGCTTCCTCAAGCCCTCGCAGCTTAACACACGGTTAACGTACAAGTCTCGGCTTGGTTCAAGCAGGATTTATGATTGTAACCTTAACCCCGAGAGGCGATCACTCGTCGGGAGCCGGCGGTGGCGGCGGTCTGAGCCCGAACCATTTGTTTTGAACTATATTGTAATGCTCGAACTGGTCATAGTATGGCACTGATAATCCAAGACTTTGTGCGTCCAACCGCCCGACCGAGCCGTAGAGCTCGTATTCGGCCACGACGCGGTCGCGTTTGGCGGTGACGAGCTGAATCTGCGAGCCTAGATATTCGAGCTGGGCGTTCAATACGTCGAGGGTGGTGCGCTGGCCGATCTTCTCCTCCTCCTTCACGCCTTCGAGCGCGATCCGGTTGGCCTCGAGCGCATCCTGCGCCGATTTGATCTCGGAGGCGGTCGCCTGAAGCTGGGCCCAGTTGGCGATCACCTCGGCGTGGATGCGGAGCCTCGCATCCTCCACCCCTTTCTTGAGCTGATTGTTGGTCTCCTTGGCCTGGCGAATGCGCGCGGCAACGCCGCCGCCCTGATACAGCGGCACGTTCACGCGGCCAATGATCGTAAAGACCTGCTGCTCTTTAAGGGTCTTGCTCAGCCCGAAGCGCTGCGTGTAATCGGCATCGATCGTGGCTTCCGGCAACAGTTCGCCCTCGATCTGAGCGACGTTATACAGGGAGGCCTCCTCCTGGTAGACGGCGGCGAGAATGAAGGGGTTCTGCCCGTCGCCCAAGATCATGGCGTCCTCTAACTGGCTCGGCAGCAGATGAACGATGGATGGCGGATGTACGAGGTTCGAGGGCGGATGACCGATCACCTGCTCGTAGGTTGCGCGACTCGTCTTAAGATTGGCCTGGGCGGCATAAAGCTGGGTGATCGCGTCTGACCGACGCGCTTCGGCCTGCGCCACGTCGGTGCGGGTGACCTCGCCGACATTGAAACGATCCTTGGTCTGCCGCAGTTGCTCGGTCAGCACGTCAACATTGGTCTGGCGCAGCTTCACGACCGCCTCGTCGCGCACCACATCGACATAGGCCGTGGCGGCGTTCAAAAGCGTATTCTGCTCAGTGGCGCGCAGGGCCTCGTGTCCGGCCTGCACCGTGGCCTTGGCCTGGCGGATGGCATTAATATTCTGAAAGCCCTGGAAAATGGTCTGGCTGAGCGTCACAGAATAGCCACGCGGATGCGTGACGCCGTCGCTCGATAACTGGCTTTCGATGTTACCTACATTGGTCTGCGACTGCTGTTTCTGTTGTGCAGCGAGCGAGGCGCAGAAGGCGGGCTCAAGTGCCGCGGTGGCGGCATCGCATTGTTGAACCTTCTGTTGAGTGTGTTGTCGGCTCCCTCCCACAATATCGGTCTCGGTGTTCTGAAAGGCGGCATCGCCGGATGCGCTGATATTCGGGCGCAAACCTGATTTGGCCACGGCGACCTGCTCGTCGGTGGCTCGCAGATTCGCCCGCTCGGCATTCAGCACCGGGTTGATGAGATAGGCGTTGGACAACGCCTCGACCAG
>DATFVP010000194.1:0-4564 GCA_035260285.1 Methyloceanibacter sp. | reverse complement strand
GTGATCCGGTCCGGCGATAGCAGCCTGAGGCGCCCGTCGGTGCCGATGGCGAGCGTATGAATATAGAAGCCGGTGTCCTTGTCGTCGGTCACCTCCATCACCGGTGACGGCGCCGACACCACCACCAGCTCCGCGCAGTGGCCGATCCAATCGACATGCCGGTGACCGTGCATCAGAATTGCGCGGCCGGTCAGGCGCTGCATCTCGCGCACAAACCAGTTGCCGTTGATCAGCGCCGTGCCGATGCGCTCCGACAGCACCTTTGCCGGGCGTGGATATTCGACGACATGATGATGCAGAGCGATGATCCAGCAGGCGCGCGGATAGTGCTTGGTCGCGAATTCGAGGCCTTTGACCTGCTCGGCGGAGACCATGCCGAGCGCGTTGGTGAAGGAGAAATGCGTGTCGGCGTTCGAGTTGAGGAGTATGACGCCGAGGCCGTCTTCCGGATCAGGCGGAAGCACCATGGGAAAGGCTTTGGCCCAGATCTCGGGTATGGCGTAGGAGAACAGAGGCTTGGCCACATCGGCGAAGCGCGCCATCTTCTTGACATGGGGCTCTAAGAATTCCGCAAGAGTTCTGCCCACATGGCGCCGCGCAAAGTCCACCACGCGCACTCGGTTTCCTTGCAGCTCCAGCGTGGCAGACAGCGTGCGAAGCTGGCGCAGGCGCCGGTTCGGACTTGTCGGCAGATCCATGCGCGCCGGGTTGGCCCGGTCCACGATATTGAGGTCGTGATTGCCAGGCAGAATCAGGACGCGCTCGGCGAGCTTGGGATGGGCCGTGATGGCATCGAGGAACTCGGACCACTCGGCTGAGGTGCCGGCGTCGGTCATGTCGCCGGTAATCAGCACGAGATCGAGCGGAGCCTTGGCGTGGATCGCTTCCAGCTCATTCAGCACCCGCCGGAACCGTTCGTTACCGCGCGGGCCAGAGCGTCCGCTCTCGATGCGAAACCCGTAGCGTTCGCCGACGACGTGGACGTCCGACAAATGCACGATGCGCCAAAGCCGGGCATTGTCCGGCGGCCGGTCGAAGGCGGTGAGGTCGCGGGGCTGGGCCATGGTGGCGTCAGCCACGCCCCAGATAAGGGCGGCGACGGCGAGATAGGCGGTAATCAGGACGACGCTGTTGGCGAGCGCCACGCCCATGAGGCTCTGCCAAGACCCAATCTCGGCGAAGGTGCCGAAGAGCTCGGCGCTCGGCCAGAACAGATAGAGCACGAGGAGCGAGAGGCCGCAAATCAGGAGACCGGCGGCAAGAGCTGAAGCCGCGCGCAGCCTCGCATACTGATCTCTGCTCGCCGATTTGACGAATGAGCGTTCGGCGATCTGGCGCAGCACTTCACGCACCGTGGCGTAGCCCGGCTGCACCACGACGGAATTCAAGGCCCAGAAGCTGCCCTCGACCAGCCGGAACAGCGCCCGCCAGCCGAAATAACCGATGGCAAGGACGGCGGTGAGAACGAGCATGGACCAGAGCCCGATTGCCGGTGCTGCGACCGAGCCCGACAGGGCGCGAACCCAATCAGAGGCGATCATCGGCCCAAGCCCGAGCAGAAGACCCGGGACAAGAAGCAGCAGAGTCCAGGCCATGATGAGCTTGGGCAGGCTGATCTCCACGAGCAGGCCGCCGGCAAGCGAGAGCATGGAGTGCTGCTTGGTGCTCGAGAAGTCGGTTTCGACGTCGCCGTGGCGAGGATCGATGACCGGTTTTCCCAGCGCTTCTCGATCGGGTTGGCGCGTCATTTCGAGTCGTGAGGTTTCGACTTGCCTGACAGGAGCGTCGCGATCCAGCTTGTCGATGAATAATGTGCACAGAGCGTGACGATGGCGATCAGTATCGGAACGCCGAGAAAGGCGCCGGGCATTCCCCAAAGAAACCCGAAAAAGAATACGGCAAACACGACGGCCAGCGGCGAGATCGACAGCGCCGCGCCGGCGACGAGCGGCTCGAGATAGTTGCCGATGGCGAATTGGATCGCGAACATGCCGAGGAAGACGACGAGGGTGTCCTGCCAGGTCTCGAATTGCGCCACGGCGAAGAGGCTGGGCAGCAGCGTCGCTACGAAGGAGCCGATGAAGGGGATGTAATTCAGGACGAAGGCGATGATGCCCCAGGCCGGAGCCAAGTCCAGGCCTGAGAAGAGCGCAAAGCCCCAGACCGCAAGCCCGGTGAGCGCGCTCATTTGCGTGCGCACCAGCATAAATTTGCGGAACTTTGCGGCGATCTCCGCGCCGACCTTGGCGAAGTCCGGTCCTGTTGCCTGCTTGCTCACCACGGCGAGTCGCTCGCGGAAATCACCGGTCTCAAGCAAGGCCAACATCAGGAACACGAAGGCGAGGACGGCGAAGCCGAGGAGGGTATTGATGTGCCCGACGAGGGTCTGGAAGAGGCGCACGAGCCACATCACGTCGAACCGTTCGGACAAGGGGCCTACGACGAAGATCTCATGCTCTTCCAACCAGCGCGCCCATTCGAGATAGACGGTCTGGAAGCGCGCGGCATGACCGACCATCCATTCGCGCTCAACACTTAAGGCCCAGGTGACCATTGAGCTGACGGCGACGACCACGGCGATGGTCAACAGCAGGGTCAGCAACAATGCTACGGCTTGCGGGAGCTTCGTTTCCAGCGCCCGCTGCAACGGCCAGACGATGGCGACCATGAAAATGGCGAAGGCCAAAGGTGCAAAGATGGACCTGGCGAAATAGAGCGCCGCTGCAACGAGGATCGTCGTGCAAATGGCGAGCATGGCGTTGGTTTGGCGATCGGTAAGCATCGGCATCGACCGTAGCTCAGAAAGACCCGAAGATCGAACCCAAGACGATGACGGCGGCAAGCGCAAGCAAGGCGCCGACGATCGCCACCACGAAAATATCCTTGTAGCTGTCGCGGTGGGTCACGCCGCAGACTGCGAGCAGCGTCACGACCGCGCCGTTATGCGGCAGGCTGTCGAGCGTGCCGGCGCTCATCACGGCAACGCGGTGGCGCAGAGCGGGGTCGATGCCATGCTCGGACGCAAGCCGAAGGCACCAACCGGCGGGGATGTCGGCGGCTTTGAACAGGCTCTGCGCCATGGGAACGAGGACAAAAAAGGCGACGAACAGGCTGACACCGCCATAGGTGACGATGGCGCCGGCAAGAGCCACGGCGAGGATCCCCCGCGCCGTTCCGAGCTTCTCGGTCACTTCGACCGAGCCGCTGTCGTCCATCAGCGTGCCGAACAGGGCACCGAGCAGAAAGAGCGGAAAGAACTGCGCGAGGAACTTCGCGGCTCCGCCCATGAAGGTCTCGGTCCAATGGGCAAGGAGCGGCTCGCCGGACGCGGCCGTAGCAACAAGTGCGGCCGCAGGCGCCAATAGCAGCACGCTCAGCCGCGATAAGACAGCCAGATGGGAAACCCTAGTCCGGCGAGAATGCCGAGAAGTCCCAAGAGCATCGGCGTCAAATGTGGTCGAGCATCGCGTCGAGGTCGAGCGTCGAGCGCGCGCCGAGATCGTTGCCGTGCGCCGCGAGGAAGGCTTCCGCCGAGCGGCGCCCCTCGTTGCGCAGCATGACAAAGAAATCCCATTCGGCATTGAGCTTCGAGGAATAGCCGAGCTCTGTCATGGTGGCGCTCGAGATGCGATGGATGCGCATCCTGGCCCAGCGGGCGCCCTCGCTGTTGCCGGGGTCTGAGACCTGACGCAGCACAGCCATCATGCGCAGCTCTTTCAGCAAGGTCGCGTTGAAAGAGACCTCGTTGACGCGGTTGATGATGTCGCGGGCAGAGCGCGGCGTGCCAGGACGCTCGACCGGATTGACCTGAACCAGGATCGTATCGTTCGAGGAGCATTCGCGCACAAGCGGCGTGATAGTTGGGTTGCCCGCATAGCCGCCGTCCCAATAGGCCTCGCCGTCGATCTCGATGGCCTGGAACAGCGTCGGCAGGCAGGCTGAGGCGAGCAGCACCTCGGGCGTAAGCTCGGCGTTGCGGAAAATGTGCCCGCGCCCGGTATGCACATTGGTGGCTGTGACGAATAGCTTCACCTGCGATTTGGCGACACGCCAGAAGTCGATGCAGTCGGCGAGGATGTCGCGCAACGGATTGGCGCCATGCGGATTGAGATCGTAGGGCGAGAAGATGCGCGCCATCAGATCGAGAGTGACGAACATGGGCGAAGTGTCGAGCGTCCAGCGGCCGAGCATGACGTCGAGAGGTGTGCGGCGGAAGGGACTGAGCAATGCCGCGTCGGAAACGCGACGCCAGAATTGCTCGAGCGCGGCCTTGGCACTGTCGGCGCCGCCGGTCGCCTGGCCGCTGATAAGGACGGCTGCGTTCATGGCGCCGGCCGAGGTTCCGGAAATGCCCTCGATTTGCAGGCTCGGCTCCTCCAACAGGCGATCGAGCACTCCCCAGGTGAAGGCGCCGTGCGCGCCTCCGCCCTGAAGCGCGAGGTCCACGAGGAGCGGCGCGCCGTCGCCTTTCGCCTTTGGATTCATTGCGGACGCTCAGCCTTTCGCCCTGACAGGAACGCGCCAGGACGGGGAGGTTACGGCGTTCCTGGCTCGATTGTCACTC
>DATFVP010000193.1:0-4316 GCA_035260285.1 Methyloceanibacter sp. | reverse complement strand
CACAACTCTAAACTTTAGTTTCTGCTCTTCAGCCGTGGCCGACCCGATAAGCATGAGCCCGGCCATGATGGCAAAGCTAGAAATCGTCAAAATTTTCATGACGTGTCCTCCCATTGGCTGGCGACGTTAAGTGGATGATCCGAGCCGAGATAGAGTGCGCCCGCCTCCGAGGCGCTAAACGACCGGCCTACAACTTCAAGACTGAAGCGCGACTCAACCTGTCCTACTAATCTTGAACGATAGGCAGGACGCTTAGGCAGCGCGCCTACAATCCCAACCGTTCCGTCGCAGGCGTGGGTTAAATTTCTCGCAGTCAAAGCTGAGATTCGGCTCAAGCCAGGCGCCACGCCGCTAAGGCTAGTGAACCACCTCGGCCACTGCCGCGGCCAGGCGCTCGCGGTAGACCGGCTTGGCCAGAATCGGTGAGCCTGGCACAACCTCCTTGATGCGCTCGAGAGTGGCGTCATCGGTATAAGCGGTCACGAACACGACCGAGGCGTCGCACACGTCGCGGAGCCACCGTGCGGTCTCGATCCCCTCTCGGGCGCCGCCGAGATAGACATCGACCACAACCACGTCCGGCTGATGGTCCATGGCGAGCGAGCGGGCCTCTTCGGCGTTGGGGGCGAGGCCGCAAATTTCGAAGCCAAGCCCTGTCATTGCGGCTTCGAGATCGAGCGCAATCAGAAATTCATCCTCCACGATGAGGGCGCGATTGCGGTTTTCATGCTTAATGTCAGTCATAGGCTCTGCTCCCGGGAGTGCCTATTAGATCAACGCCGTGAGCTGATTTTTGTGCCGCTCTATTTGTTGCTTTGCTCAGATTGAATTGCCGCATGTGGCAGAGTTGCTACAGGCGGCTGTGTGAAGAGGCTAGCGGAATGCGTAGGGATTGAAGCCGTAGCGGAACGGCATCATGCGTCTTGCCGGCCGATATGAGAATCTTGGCAAAACCGGGCGGCTCACCCGCTTGACCCGCTTCAGATGTGCCGGACGATCATAACTCGCGA
This sequence comes from Methyloceanibacter sp., assembly GCA_035260285.1. Lineage (GTDB taxonomy): Bacteria > Pseudomonadota > Alphaproteobacteria > Rhizobiales > Methyloligellaceae > Methyloceanibacter. Next base: position 3,306 of record DATFVP010000193.1, on the reverse strand, counting down.
CCTGCGTTTGGGCTCCGTCGCGCACATCGACCCGGCTCGGTACCCCTTGCGGGTCCACTACCACCACGCCGGAATCGCTCCAACTCCATTGTGCCTGCAACTCTCCCCAGCGCGCGGGCTCGATCGCGATCAGCTTCTTCGCCCAGAGATCGATGACGGCGATGTATTCCAGCCGCCCTCCCTGAGGCGAGGTGCCGGCGTAATAGTGAAGCAGCCCGATGCCGCGCAGAGTTCCCTTAAGAACCTGCCAGTTCAGGAGTTCCGGCTTGCCGTCGCCATACATCTCCAAATTGAGGTGTACTTTTGGATAGTCGGCATTCGTCGCAACAAATTGGCCGGTTTCAGTGACCGCGACGGTCCAACCCTCCAGCTCCGTGCTCAAGGAACGGTCAGCAGAGGGTTCGGTCGCGGGGGGCGGGGGATCAGTTGCTTGCTTGTCGTCAGAGTCGCAGGGAGTTCCACTCCCATCGCCGGGCTCCTCCGGTTCGGCGTTTCCGATCAAAACCTCGTTGCTGGCTCGAAGCAGAAGCGAGTTCGGCGGGCCGGAATTGCGATCATCGGCGATTTGGGCAAGGCTCTGCGACCCGCCAAGTTGATCCGCCCCTTCACAAGGGCTCTCCGCCGTAGGCGAACCCTTGGCGCTTTCCGCAAGCGAGCCGGTTTGCTCGGCCGCTGCCGGCGCCAAAGCCGCGTCGTGCTCTCTTGCTTTGTCCAAATCGGCGAAGGCTTTCCAGGGCTTGTTCAATGAGGTGTAAGCTGCGGACCTGCCAAGATAGACGGCGGCCGTTTCCATGCCGAACTCGATTGCCGAGCTGTAGTCGTTGACCGCTTCGGTGTAGCGGCCGAGAGCCCTGAGGGCGTCGGCCCGGTTGGCGTAAGCCTGGCCGTATCGCGCGTTGAGAACGATCGCCCGGGAGAAGTCGCGAAGTGCGCCGGCCGGGCGCTTGAGGGCGAGCTGAACCTTTCCCCGCCCATTGAAGGGAACTGCGTTCCCGGGCATGAGCGCGACCGCCTTGGTGTAGTCGGCTATGGCTCCAGCATGATCGCCAAGGAGAAACCGCGCGTTGCCGCGGTTGTTAAAGGCCTGGCCGTAGTTCGGGATAAGCGCGATGGCTTGGCTAAAGTCCTTTGCGGCCTCGTCGTAGTGCCGGAGCTCCAGCAGCACATTGCCGCGATTGTTGTAGATCATCGCCTCTTCAGGAGAGAGCCTCAGAGCGGCGTTGAAGTCGTCGATGGCCGCATGCAGGTCGCTAAGGCGCCAGCGCGCGATGCCACGATTGCCAAGCGCTGAGATCTGCGTTGAGATGGCAAGCGCGCCGGACTGAAGCGCTTCGGTGAGCAACCTTTCTGCTTCTTGATATTGGCCGCGCAGAAGTGCCTCACGGCCATGGGTTGCCTTCAACGAGGCCTCGCGCTGGTCACTTAGGGCCGAGGCTTCGGTGCTGATGAAGCTTCCGATGATAAGGAACAGTACTCCCAGGAGCCGCGCCGGCTGCGCAAGCTTCCTTGCGCACGACGTAGCACGCAGACTCCACATACCCGACGCCGCCGCAGACACCGGACCCCGCACCTTATCGGGCTCGCGGCACCGGTCATGCGTGCCGCACGCGCACCCGACAAGTCACTCTCGTACGAGTTTGTGAAGTTGGCAATGGGCCAGGGGGGTCGGCGGCGATCAAATTTGCACTTGTGGCGTTCGAAACACGTTGCAGCAGTTTGACTTGCCACTTTCACGAGGAACGAAGCCGAACGCTCCGAACGCTTGATGCACCGCTCTGCGATGCACCCAGATGTTACCCGCGCTAGAATGAGCAAGGAGGAGGGGAGAGCATGGCACTAACCGATCTGGCAGCACGAAAGCTCAAGGCAACCGACAAGCGGCAGGAGATCGCGCAGGGCGACATTCCCGGCCTGGCGCTCGTCATCAACCCGCCAAGCACGAAGCACCCGACCGGCGCAAAGACCTGGGTTTTGCGGTACCGCGTCGGCGGCAAGTCGGTGAAATACACCATCGGGGCGCTGAGCAAGTTCACCGTCGGCAAGGCGAAGGAGGTCGCCAAGAAGCTCCTCGTCCAGGTCGCCATAGGCGAGGATTCCCCGAAAATCACGGCCAGGAGGGTCAAGCGGCACCAGCCAGAAGTCGATTTGTTCGTGAGGCGGCGGCGGCCACCCCTGGGGCGGCGGCGGCCAATCCGCACGGAGGCGGAGGTTGCGCGCTAGAAGGCGGCGGCGACGGCGTCATCGACAATCGAGAGCCACACGAACTTCATCGCCTGGCGCGCCGCTTCCGGCACGTCCTCGAAATCCTTCTTATTGCGCTCGGGCAGAAGCACGGTGGTGATGCCGGCGCGCATGGCGGCGAGCACCTTGTTCTTGACGCCACCGATCGGCAGGACCAGGCCGCGCAGCGAAATCTCCCCTGTCATGGCAACGTCGCTCTTCACCGTGCGGCCGGTGAGCAGAGACACGATGGCGATGAACATGGCGACGCCAGCGCTCGGGCCGTCCTTCGGGATGGCGCCAGCCGGCACGTGCAGGTGTATGTCCGACTTCTCGAACGCTGCTTCATCGATGCCGAGCGAGGCGCTTCGCGCCTTCACCAGGCTTAAGGCTGCTTGCGCGCTTTCCTTCATTACGTCACCGAGCTGGCCGGTGAGGATCAACTTGCCGTTGCCGGGCACACGCGCGCATTCGACGAACAAGATATCGCCGCCAGTCGGGGTCCAGGCGAGCCCGGTCGACACGCCGGGCACGCTCGTGCGCATGGCGACTTCGCTCTCGAAGCGGCGCGGGCCAAGAATGGCATGCAGATCGGGGGCATCGATGCGCATGTGCTCCACCCTGCCTTCGGCCACGCGGGTGGCGACGTGGCGGCAGATGGCGCCGATCTCGCGCTCGAGATTGCGGACGCCCGCCTCGCGCGTGTAGTCCTGGATGATGGCGCGGATGGCGTCGTCGGTGATCTCGCAGGCGCCGGGCTTTAGGCCGGTGGCCTCGAGCTGGCGCTTGAGCAGATAGCGCCTGGCGATCTCGACCTTCTCCTCCTCGATGTAGCCGGGAAGTTCGATAATCTCCATGCGGTCGCGAAGCGGTCCTGGGATGGTGTCGATCACGTTGGCTGTGCCGATGAACATCACACGCGACAGGTCGAAGGGCACCGCGAGATAGTTGTCGCGGAAGGTCGAGTTCTGCTCGGGGTCGAGCACCTCGAGCAGAGCCGCCGACGGATCGCCGTGGAAGCCCTGGCCGAGCTTATCCATCTCGTCGAGCATCATCACCGGATTGCGCGTCTCGGCTTTGCGGATC
>DATFVP010000192.1:0-2410 GCA_035260285.1 Methyloceanibacter sp. | reverse complement strand
GGTTTCGCCTTCACCGTCGCCGCCGCTGCGATGTTCGCCATTGGCCTCCTGATCTGGTGGGTCCTCGTCTATCCGGTGAATGTCCAGCTCGCCAAATGGGTGAACGGGCCGGTGCCGGACAATTGGGCTGAGTGGCGGTCGTTGTGGGAATGGGGCCAGGCTGCGAACGGCCTCGCCCAGCTCATGGGCTTTGCCGCGCTCATTGCCTCGGTGCTGGTGAGGAGGGCCCAGCAGCGGAGCTAAGCCGCAGCCGGAAATAGCGGGCGCCGCGTTGTCACGCAATCTTCGCAACGTCGGGGCTCGGGCACCCCGCTGATTCCATGCTCCAGGCAGATTGGCGGGGGCGCTTGCTAGGCCCTTGCGGTCATCTTCAAGCCCGTCCAGATTACCCGCCATAACAAACGGGGGTGCGCCACCGGCATCTCCGAGGGAGAGACGCGCAATGGCAAGCACCGGTCAGGCGGCAGTTGCCGACAATCATATCGGGCTCCTGGACAAAGAGCGCATCATTGCGCCGCTAAACTACAACCGCTGGCTCGTACCGCCGGCAGCTCTCGCCATCCATCTCTGCATCGGCATGGCCTATGGCTTCAGCGTGTTCTGGGTGCCGCTCGGTCGCGCCCTTGGCGTCGCTGCCGGAACCGGCAAGCCAATCGTTTGCCCTGGCGACGCGACTACCTTCTTCGGCAAGGTCGCCATCACCGCGCATGCGCTATTCACCACCTCTTGCGATTGGACGCAGTTCGATCTCGGCTGGATGTTCACGCTGTTTTTCGTGCTGCTCGGCACCTCAGCTGCCATTTGGGGCGGCTGGCTTGAGCGGGTGGGTCCGCGGAAGGCTGGCGTGGTCGCGGCGCTATGCTGGTGCGGAGGTCTTATGATCTCGGCGGTTGGCGTTTACATCCACCAGCTTTGGCTGATGTGGCTCGGCTCGGGCGTCATCGGCGGCATCGGCCTCGGGCTCGGCTACATTTCGCCGGTGTCGACCCTGATCAAATGGTTCCCCGACCGCCGCGGCATGGCGACCGGCATGGCCATCATGGGTTTCGGCGGCGGCGCCATGATCGGCAGCCCGCTTGCGACCATCCTCATGGAGCACTTCAAGACGCCGACCGATGTCGGCGTTTGGCAAACCTTCGTGGCGATGGGCTTGATCTATTTCGTGTTCATGTTGGGCGGCGCCTTTGGCTATCGCCTGCCGCCCACTGGCTGGCGGCCAGAGGGCTGGACTCCGCCAACCAACGCCAAGGCCATGATCACGACCGGGCACGTAGACCTCAAGGACGCGCACAAGACCCTGCAATTCTGGCTGATCTGGGCGGTGCTCTGCCTCAACGTCTCGGCCGGCATCGGCATCATCGGAGCGGCCTCGCCAATGCTGCAAGAGACCTTCGGCGGCAGGCTGTTCGGCGATCCTTCCGTGGGCTTTGCGCAGTTCAACGACGCGCAAAAGGCGCAAGCGGCCCTCGTCGGCGCTGCCTTTGTCGGGCTGTTCTCGCTCTTTAACATCGCCGGCCGCTTCTTCTGGGCATCCTTGTCCGACAGTCTCGGGCGGAAGATGACCTATTTCACGTTCTTCACCTTAGGCTTCCTTTGCTACGCGGCGGCGCCGACGCTCGCCACGCTCGGCATGCTCGGGGTGTTCGCCGCCGCCTTCTGTCTCATCGCCTCGATGTATGGCGGCGGCTTCGCCACCATCCCGGCCTATCTCGCCGACATTTTCGGCACGCAATATGTGGGCGCCATTCATGGCCGCCTGCTCACCGCGTGGTCCACCGCGGGCATCGTTGGGCCGGTGATCGTCAACTACATGCACGATTCGCGCGTGGCCGCGGGCGTGCCGCCGAACGAGATCTACCACCCGATTTTTTACGTGCTTGCGGGCCTACTCGTGGCGGGCTTCATCGCCAACCTGCTGATCAGGCCGCTCGACAAGAAATGGTTCATGAGCGAGGAGGAGGTGGCGGCGCTACAGGCCAAGCTGAAGAGCAGGATCGAGGCCGTGACCTCCACCCTCGGCAGTGGAGGCTTCGACATCAAAGCCCTGCTCGCCTGGGCTGCCGTCGGCATCCCGCTCGCCTGGGGCATCTGGATCACCTTGCAAAAGGCCCTGGTGCTCTTCGAGTAAGGCAGACCGGCCCTCTGGTGTGAGGGAGCAGCAGCCATGACCCTGCGCCAGACCGTCCTTCTGGTCGCGCTCCTCAACCTTGCTTATTTCGGTGTCGAGTTCGCCGTCGCCTTGGCAATCGGCTCGGTGTCGCTCTTTGCCGACAGTGTCGATTTCCTCGAGGATGCCTCGCTCAATCTCCTGATTGTAATAGCCTTGGGCTGGACCGCGCTCAATCGCGCGCGGCTGGGAATGGCGCTTGCCGCCATTCTGCTCGTTCCCGTGCTCGCTACGCTGTGGACC
>DATFVP010000191.1:0-6182 GCA_035260285.1 Methyloceanibacter sp. | reverse complement strand
AGTCCGTTCTTGATCTGAAAGCGCCGCACCGGTACATGCAAAAACGGCACTTGCCGTTTAACCAAAGGAGAGAAGACCATGCAGGGTTTGAAGGGCGTTATCGTCGTCGCCACGATCGTGGCCGCCGCCGTTGCGCTGGGCGGCTGTTTCCATCACCAGAAGGCTGTAACCCAGGAGCCCCTGAAGCTCGGTTCAGCCGACGTCGTGGTCGAGCAGGTCGTTCGCGTCTAACGCGCGCGAAACACAAGATTTGGGGCGGAGGGGGGATTATCTTCCGCAATATGGATCTGGATGCCGGGTCGTCGAAGCATCGCTGCGGCGCCCCAGGCATCCCTTCCATTTTTAGTTCAGCTGTTCTACAGGCGCGTTGCTCGCGCTGGCCAAGCTCCGGACAATTTCGGGACATAGCGGTTCGTTAAGGATTTGCCCCTAACGATTCCTAAAAAGCGGCTAGCGGGAGTAACCAAATTATGCGGTTGAATGGTGGGGTTAACCGCGCCTGCAAGATTGCGGGCGTTCTCGCTGTTGCCATCGTCCTAGCGGCGTGCTCGCGAAATCAGTTGCCGCCAAAGGAATATGGCGTCGGTTCCGTCAGTAGTGCGGCGCCGGGGACGGCTCAGGATTTTACATCCAATGTCGGCGACGTTGTCCGTTTCGAGGTGGACAGCTCGTCCTTGACCGGAGAGGCGCAAGGCATCCTGCAAAAGCAGGCGGTCTGGCTTAACCAATATCCGCAATACACGGTCACCATCGAAGGCCACGCCGATGAGCGCGGTACGCGCGAATACAACATCGCGCTGGGGGCCCGCCGGGCGACGGCGGTGAGGGGATACCTCGCCCAGCAGGGGGTGAGCGCAAGCCGCATACGAACCATCTCCTACGGCAAGGAGCGGCCAATCGCAGTGTGTGACGACATCTCCTGCTGGTCGCAAAATCGCCGGGCCCAGACGGTGCTCAACAACGGGGCGATGGCGAGCTACTAGCCTTGTGGCCAATCACAGTTTTGCCCCAAAAGCGGAAGAGCAAATGAGCCATGTTGCGGGCGGCCATTGGCCGCTATAGTGCGCGCGACTCCGAAGCTTCTGACAAGGCTGATATTCCGTGACCTCTTCGACTTCGATTGAGCGCAAGCGATCGCGCTTGGCGACGCTATTGGCGGGAGCGGCGCTTATGCTTCTCCTCGGCGCCGCTCAGGCTTTCGCCCAGCAGGCCGCTCCCCAGGTCGAGCCCGGGCAGGCATCCCCGGCAGAGGCGGCGGAGCTCGCCGCGCCGCCGGATCGAATTGGCCGGCTGGAGCAGCAGATTGCGGATCTTCAAGCCATGGTGGCTGCGCTCGAATCGCTCGTGAAGGCAAAGCCTGATGTGACGCTGCCGCAGGAAAATGCCGGCGGCGACGCAGGCCAGAGTCCCGGCAATGCCGCGGGTCTCACCGCCAGGGTCGATGCGATTGAGACTCAGCTCGGCGCGCTGACGAGCCAGCTCGAGCTGATGACGCAGCAGCTCGGCGCACTCGAGGCGAAGCTCGGGGGGGCGGGCGCACCGCAGCAGCTTTCGCCGCCGCAAGGCGATGAGGCGCTGCCACCGCCGCCACAAGGCGACGATCCGTTGCCGGAGCTTTCTGGGCGGCAGGGCAGTACACCCGCCGCTCCTTCCACTGCGCAAAAGCGCGGCGAATAAAGCAGGTTGCCGATGGCGATGCCGATCTCATCGGGCGAGGCGCGCGCCGCCTTCACGTCCCTCATCCGCTTCCCCCGGCTTGCGCTTGCGGTGTCGGGCGGCGCCGACAGCATGGCGCTCCTCCACCTCGTGACGCGATGGCGGGCCGAAGACGTGCTCAAGCAAGAGGTGACGGTGTTGACCGTCGATCACGGGCTTCGCGCGAGCTCGCGCGAAGAAGCAGCGATGGTCGCGCGGATGGCTGCAAGCCTCGGCCTGCCTCATGCAATTCTCACCTGGACGCGCGACGAGCGCTACAGCGGAGGCCTGCAAGAGCGGGCGCGGGCCGGGCGTTACGACCTCATGGCAGCCTATTGCCAGGCTCACGACATTCCGGCGCTGGTCACCGCGCATCATCTTGACGATCAGGCCGAGACGTTTCTCATGCGGCTCAAGCGCGGCAGCGGGCTCGACGGGCTTGCCGCCATCCCTGAGGAAAGCGCGTGGTCAGGCATCGCCGTGCTGCGTCCGCTGCTCGACATTCCCAAGGCGCGGCTCGCCGCCACGCTGACAGAGGCCGGCATCACCTGGGTGGAAGATCCAAGCAACCGCGATCCTCGATTCGAGCGCGCGAGAATGCGCGCTTGTGGTGATGCGCTGGCGAAGCTCGGATTGACCCCTGAGGCGCTCGCTCGATCGGCTGGGAGGCTCAGGCGGGCGCAGGCGGCGCTCGATCACGCGGCGGACAAGTTTCTCGCCGAGCAGGGCGCCATGAGCGAAGCCGGCTATTGCCTCATCGCCCGTGAAGCGCTTGTCGCACTCCCTGCGGAAATTGCGCTTCGTGTGCTGGCGCGCGCGGTGAACGCCGTCGGCGGCCGCGAGACGCCGCTGCGGCTTGCAAAGCTCGAGGCGCTGCTTGCGAGCCTCATTGAGAACCCGAAGGCTGCGCACACGCTTGGTGGTTGTCGGCTGCACCCGGTCGGTGAGCATCTCGGAATTTTTCGTGAGACAAGAGGGATTGGGCTTCCCACGCTGCTTCTTGCTCCAGGGGAACGCGCGCTGTGGGACAACCGCTTCAGAGTCGAGCTCGAGGCAAGTGCCCGCGCGCCCGTTACCGTCGGCGCGCTTGGCGAGACACGTTGGCGCGATCTTCGTGCCTTGACCCCTTGGCTCGACGCATTGCCGCGATTCGCAGGCGCGACGCTCCCGGCGTGCCTTGCAGGAGAATCGATCGTGCTTCCGCGCCTTGGGCTTGGCTCCGATGCCGATGACGAGGCAGTGGTTAGTTTCCGGGCGCGCTTCGTCAATGCGCCCTCAACGCGCCGCATTTGAGGAATGGCGTTGAGGAAGCGTGTATTTCTTTAGGCTAGCTTTACTTGGAAATGGGTTTGTTCCCACCTATGTTAAGAAATCCTATAGCTTATTGAGGGTCCGCCAGCTGGAGCCAAGTGCCGGCGATATCGGTGCCGGGGTCGTTTCGGGTGCGGTTCAACCAGGGTCGTCATGAATTCGAATTTCCGCAACTTCGCCATCTGGGTTTTCATCGGCCTCTTGCTGGTGGCTCTGTTCAATCTGTTCCAGAGCCCGGGCGTTCATGTCCGCGGCAATGAGATCAGCTTCTCGCAGCTGCTCGCCGACGTCGACGGCGGCAACGTGCAGGACGTGACCATCGCAGGCAATCAGATCACCGGCCACTATTCTGACGGCCGCAATTTCCAGACCTATGCGCCGAACGATCCCGGTCTAGTCGACAGGCTGAACAAGAAGGGCGTGAAGATCACTGCCAAGCCGTCTGAGGACGACGTGCCGTCGCTGCTCGGCGTGCTCGTGTCGTGGTTCCCCATGCTGCTGCTCATCGCCGTGTGGATTTTCTTCATGCGCCAGATGCAGTCAGGCGGCGGCCGGGCCATGGGCTTTGGCAAGTCCAAGGCGAAGTTGCTCACCGAGCGCCATGGCCGCGTCACCTTCGATGACGTCGCCGGCGTGGATGAGGCGAAGGAGGATCTGCAGGAGATCGTCGAGTTCCTGCGCGACCCGCAGAAGTTTCAGAAGCTGGGCGGGCGCATTCCGCGCGGCGCTCTGCTCGTCGGTCCTCCTGGCACCGGCAAGACGCTGCTCGCCCGCGCCATCGCCGGCGAAGCCAATGTGCCGTTCTTCACCATCTCGGGCTCGGACTTCGTCGAGATGTTCGTTGGCGTCGGCGCGAGCCGAGTGCGCGACATGTTCGATCAGGCTAAGAAGAATGCGCCTTGCATCATTTTCATCGATGAGATCGACGCCGTCGGCCGTCATCGTGGCGCAGGCCTCGGCGGCGGCAACGACGAGCGTGAGCAGACCCTCAATCAGCTGCTGGTCGAGATGGACGGCTTCGAGGCCAATGAAGGCATCATCCTGATCGCCGCGACCAACCGTCCAGACGTGCTCGATCCCGCGCTGCTCCGTCCCGGCCGTTTCGACCGCCAAGTGGTAGTGCCGCGGCCCGACATCATCGGGCGCGAGAAGATCCTGAAAGTGCATGTGCGCAAGGTGCCGCTCGCTCCAGACGTGGATCTGCGCGTCATCTCCCGCGGCACGCCTGGCTTCTCAGGCGCCGATCTCGCCAATCTCGTGAACGAGGCGGCCCTGCTCGCCGCGCGCCGGTCGAAGCGGCTCGTCACCCAGCTCGAGTTCGAGGACGCCAAGGACAAGGTCATGATGGGCGCCGAGCGGCGCTCCATGGTCATGACCGAGGAGGAAAAGACGCTGACTGCCTATCACGAGGGCGGCCATGCTCTCGTGGCGCTGCATCAGGAGGCGTCGGATCCGGTGCACAAGGCGACCATTATCCCGCGCGGCCGCGCGCTCGGTATGGTCATGCGGTTGCCTGAGCGCGATATGCTGTCCTACACGCGCGCCAAGCTCAAGGCCGACATCACCGTCGCCATGGGCGGACGCGTGGCAGAGGAGCTCGTGTTCGGTTACGAGAAGGTGACCTCTGGTGCCTCCTCCGACATCAAGATGGCGACGCAGCTTGCTCGCGCCATGGTCACCCAATACGGCATGTCCGACAAGCTCGGGCCGCTCGCTTATGGCGACAACGAGGAAGAGGTGTTCCTCGGCCATTCCATCGCGCGCACGCAGAACCTCTCAGATGAGACGCAGACCATGGTGGATGAGGAAATTCACCGCCTGGTCGATGAGGCCTACGAGGCGGCACGCAAGATCATCGATGAGCATATTGACGATCTGCATTTGATCGCGCGGGGCCTGCTCGAATACGAGACCCTGTCAGGCGACGAGATCAAGGACTTGCTCAAGGGCAAGTCGCCGGTGCGCGAATTCGCAGCCGATATCTCGCCGCGTCCGACGCCGGCCTCAGCCGTTCCCACCGCAGGCCGCGGCAAGAAGGCGCCGCCCGAGCCCGAGCCCGATACTGGCGGCATGGCGCCTCAGCCCACGAGTTAGGCTCCTTCCAACCGACAGGAATGAATGGCCGGGCTTGTCCCGGCCATTTCGTTTGCTGGGCGTCGCACCAGGCCGCCGCAGCGTGTTAAACGCGTGAGTCATGGCAGACCCGAAACTTTATCTCAGGCCCATCGGATTCCTCTATGGCGAGACGGCGGTCGAGGCCGTGGCGGAGGGTGCGGCACTGCCCTTGGCAGGAGGTCCAATCTCCTTCACCACGGCAGAGCTCATCGAGGGTGTGCCGGCCTCGACCGAGCGGCGCCTTGTTACCGTCAAAGACCTCCACGCCGCGCACGACGCCGATCTCACCTCTCTGCTCGGGCGCATCACTGCTCCGCGCTCGCCCTTCGCGGGCCTCACCTGCACGCGCCCCTTGATCATGGGCATCGTCAATGTCACGCCGGACTCGTTCTCGGACGGCGGCCTCTACGACACGACGGAAGGCGCGATCGTCCGCGCCGCCGAGTTGGCTGCAGCCGGCGCCGATATCGTCGATGTGGGGGGCGAATCGACCCGCCCGGGCTCAGACCCGGTCGAGGAGGGTGACGAGCTCGGCCGCGTGCTCCCGGTGCTCGAAGGACTTGCAGGGCTCAATGCCGCCGTCTCCATCGATACGCGAAAGGCATCCGTGGCGCGGTCTGCCGCACGCGCCGGCGCCAAGATCTTCAACGATGTCTCGGCGCTGACCTATGACCCTGACAGCCTTGCCGCCGCTACCGAAACCGGGCTTTCCGTTATCCTCATGCATGCCAAGGGCGAGCCCAAGACCATGCATCTCGATCCCCGCTATGACGACGTGGTACTCGAGGTCTACGACTATCTCGAGCGCCGCATCGCCGCGGCGGAAGCGGCCGGGATCGAGCGCGCCCGGCTAGCGGCCGACCCAGGGGTCGGCTTCGGCAAGACCATGGACCATACTCTCGCGCTCCTCGCCAATCTCAGCCTGCTGCACGGGCTTGGTGTGCCCATCCTCGTCGGTGCCTCGCGCAAGCGCTTTATCGGCGGGGTGGCAGGCGGCGAAACACCGCAGTCGCGGGAGCCAGGTTCCTTCGCCGTCGCCCTTGTGGCTGCGGCGCAAGGTG
>DATFVP010000190.1:0-6698 GCA_035260285.1 Methyloceanibacter sp. | reverse complement strand
CTCGTAGAGGAAGCTCTCACGGTGATGCGCCAGGCACCATTTGGCCATGATCGAGCCGCCGCGGCTCACGATGCCGGTGACGCGAGGGGCGGTGAGGTGGATGTAGCGCAAGCGCACGCCGGCATGGATGGTGAAATAGTCGACGCCCTGCTCTGCCTGTTCGATCAGCGTGTCGTGATAGACCTCCCAGTCGAGCTTGACGGGGTCGCCGTGCACTTTCTCCAGCGCCTGATAGATTGGCACGGTGCCGATCGGCACCGGCCCATTGCGGATGATCCACTCGCGCGTGAGGTGGATGTTGCGCCCGGTCGAAAGGTCCATGACTGTGTCGGCACCCCAGCGGATCGCCCACACCATTTTCTCGACCTCCTCCTCGACGGACGAGGTCACGGCCGAGTTGCCGATATTGGCGTTGATCTTGGTGAGGAAGTTCCGCCCGATGATCATAGGCTCCGATTCAGGGTGATTGATGTTGGCCGGGATGATGGCGCGGCCGCGCGCCACCTCGTCGCGCACGAATTCCGGCGTGACGAAAGCCGGGATGGAGGCACCGAAGCTCATCCCGTCGCCAAGGCGCGCTTGCGCCTCCTCTACTGCCTGCTCGCGCCCGATATTCTCGCGGTGCGCGATGTACACCATCTCCTTGGTGACGATGCCCGCCCGCGCCAACTCAAATTGAGTGACGAACCTCGCACCCTCCCCTCGCTTCTCGATCCATCCCGCGCGCAGAGGCGGCAACCCTCGCCGCACTTCCATTGAGGCGCCAGCGTCGGTGTAAGGGCCCGATGTGTCGTAGACTCTAAAAGATGAACCGTCCGTCAGCGCGATCTCGCGGAACGGCACTCGTACATCGTCATGGCCTTGCGGCGTTGAATAGACTTTGCGGCTTCCTGCGAGCGGGCCGGTCGTGACCTTCGGAGGGGCAACATCCTTGGCGGAGATAGGCTTGTTCATCGTCAGGCTCCCGTGCTTCGGGGGCGCTGGCGTTGGGGCAGATTGCCTTCCCTGTCCCTTCGCCGGCATGACCCGGATCAGGTTCAAAGGGTCTCAGCCAGGGCCTTGATGACAAGGCAGGCGGACTCTCAGCCCCTTCCCTGGGGCTCCCCTCGGATTGATGGAGTGTAGGCGCCTCGGCGCGCAGGATCAATGTGGCGGACGCGCCCCGCCAGCTTGGCGCCGCATCCGTTTGCCGCTGCGCGACGCCGGTCGCGCGCTTCTGGCCGCGCTCGCGCGATGGGACGGCCGACGCTCGCCGCCACCCCAGACGTCCTGATAGCCCATCACCGTGAGGAACGCACCAAGGCCGAGCGTGACGATGGCGCCGGCAAGCGGCCAACGATGATGCACGATGACCGACTCTCCGACCCTTTGCGCCATGGACATCGCCAGGATGCGCATGATGCCGCCCACGAGAAACAGCCAGCCGAACACGGTGATGACCACGCGCCAGTCGCGGGTCCACAGATGATGCACATTGAGGATGGCGAGGCCGGCAGCGAGCGTGAGGATGCCGGTGATATAGATGAGCCCCTGGTCGCGCACGAATTCGCCCGCCATGGCGCGGAAGGTGTCTCCCTCCAGCAGCAGCCCAACCCCGATGATCAGCAGCACCGGACCCAGGATGCGCGCGATGAAGATCGAAGGCGTCATGCGTCCCTCCTCCCTACAAATCCAGGCGCCCAGGGGAACGCCAGCCAATGTGGAGCCGAACCGGTTCTATGGCAAGCTGCCGCAGCCGAGGCCAACCCGCGAGCCCTTGTGCCGCAACGGGAACCTTGCGAGCGGCGGCTAACCGGTCTAAGCCTCCGCCATCATTCTGCCGCTCTTCACCGTTGAGTGCGGCCCTGGCGGCTAGCCCTGGCCGATCCACCGGCGCCCGAACCGAGGTAGAACAACGTGAATCAAGACGCTTCGACTGAGGTCCGCCCCAGCAGGAGCGCCTTTGCCACCTGGCGCTGGCTGGCTCTTGCCGCCGTCGTCGTCGCCACCGTGGCCGGCGCCTTCTTCTATTGGCGCCATGCCGTGCTCTACCCCAGCACCGAGAACGCCTATACCGGATCGAATATCGTCCGCGTGGCCTCGGAGGTGAGCGGCCCCGTGATCCACGTTTATGTGCGCACCGATCAGAGGGTGAAGGCCGACGACCCGCTATTCGACATCGACCCCATTCTCTATGACGCGGCGCTGCGCAATGCCCGCGCCCAATTCGATGCCGCCGCCGACGCCGCCGGAACCGCCGGCGAAAATCTGAAAAAGGCTGCTGACACGCTGGAGCAGAAGCGCGCCGCGCTCGATGACGCGCTCAAGACCTATCGCGACGCCAAGGACGCGCAAGCGCCTGAGGCGCCGCCCTCCGATCAGCTCAACGACGCCGAGAGCGCTTGGCAGGATGCTCTCAAGGCCTATCGAGAGGCTGAGGACTCCTTCAGCAAGGAGCAGGACAAGTCGCTGACGGTGACAACGCCGACCGTACAGCTCAGAGCAGCCTCCGCTCAGCTCTCCAAAACGACTCACGACCGAGTCAAGACGCACGTTACATCTCCCTCCGACGGCGTCGTCTCGAATGTGACGTTGCGGCCCGGCGCCACGGTCCAGGCCGGCCAGCCGCAATTCGCCATCATCGAAGCCGATCGCTGGTGGGTCGATGCCAACTTTAAGGAGACCGACCTCGCCCGCGTCACGGTCGGCCAGCCAGCCGAGGTGCGGCTCGACATGTATCCCGACACGACTTTCGACGGGACGGTGGAGAGCATCAGCGCCGGCTCAGGTGCCACCTTCTCGGTGCTGCCGCCGGAGAACGCGAGTGGGAACTGGGTGAAGGTCACGCAGCGCTTTCCTGTGCGCATCGCCCTCACCAACCCGCCGGCCGACAAGCCGCTCAGGGTCGGCGCCAGTGCCTGGGTCATGATCGACACCACTCAGGACAAGAAATGACCCGGCGTAAACCCGCCGCCAAGAAGCCGCGGACGCCGCGGAAGCCAGAACCAACGCTCCCTCCGCCAGAGCCGCCGCGGATCCGCCCGGAGCTGCCGCTCCCTCCCGAGCCGTCGCATATCCACCCGAAGCCGTCGGCGGCACTGGTCGTCGCCGTCGTGCTGACCGCGGTCCTGGAAGTGCTCGACATCACCATCGTGAGCGTGGCGATCCCGCATATGCTCGGCACGTTCGGCGCCACCTCGGATCAGATCACCTGGGTGCTTACCTCATACCTCGTGTCAGCGGCAGTGGTGATGCCGCTTACCGGCTATCTCTCCGCGAGACTCGGACGGCGCCGCCTCTTGATCTTCTCTATCGTCGGCTTCGTGATCTCCTCGGCACTGTGCGGCGTGTCGTGGAACCTCGAAAGCATGGTGATCTTCCGGCTGGCGCAAGGCATTTGCGGCGCGCCGCTCGTGCCCTTGAGCCAGGCCATCCTGCTCGACGCCTTCCCGAAGGAGAAGCACGGCCAGGCGCTCGCCATCTTCGGCCTTGGCATCATGGTGGCGCCCGTCCTCGGACCGACCTTCGGAGGATGGCTTACCGACACCTTCGTCTGGCGCGCGGTGTTCTACATCAATGTGCCGATCGGCCTGTTTGCGTTGCTGCTCGCCATGGGCAACCTGCCGCGAAGCGACATACGCTACCTCAAGACCGATTGGATTGGGCTCGTACTTCTCGTGCTCGCGGTCGGCTCGCTGCAAATGGTGCTCGACCAGGGGCAGACGCGCGACTGGTTCAACTCCCGCTTCATTCAGATCTCCTTCGCCATTACCGTCTTCGCCAGCATCGCCTTCTTCATGCGCGGCTGGAACAGTCCGAAGAACATCGTCGATCTGTCGCTGCTTAAGGACCGCAACTTCCTCGCCGGCCTGCTCGCCATTACCGCCTACGGCGTGACTTTGTTCGGCACCATCGCGCTCCTACCGCTGCTCACCCAGCGCCTGATGGGCTATCCCGCCATGAACGCCGGCATGCTGTTCATTCCCCGCGCGGTAGCAAGCGCCATCGCGCTGTCCATCACCGGCAACTACCTCATGCTGTGGATAGATTCGCGCATCCTTGTCGCCGCCGGCATCGTGCTGTCAGCCGTCGGCACCATGCTGATGGCGGGCCTGTCGCTGCAAGCCGACGGCTGGGCCATCGCCGCGCCTGGCATCATCGCCGGCATCGGCATGGGACTGTTCTTCGTGCCGCTCACCGCGGTCGCTTTCGGCAGAATGGAGCATGAGAAGCTGGACGAGGCTGCCGGTCTCTATGCGCTGATGCGCGGCATCGGCTCCTCGATCGGCATCGCAGTGGTGAGCTGGCTGTTCGTCCGCCAGACACAGGTTCATTGGGGCGACCTGATCACCCATATCAACCCGTACAACCCGGCGGTCCCGCCCTATCTCAACTCCCTCGGCCTCAACCCTCAATCGCCGAGCTCAATATCCGCCGTGGCGCTCGAGATCGGGCGTCAGGCGCAGATGCTCGCCTTCATCGACCTGTTCTGGTTCATCGGCCTCGTGACCTTCGCCATCCTGCCGCTCGTGTTCCTAATGAAGAAGCCGAGAACCGCGGGAGTGTTCATACCGGCGCATGTTTGAGACGCGCGCAGCGCTCTCGGCAGAAGGTTCGAGCTAAACCTACCAGCAGACCTTGGCACCCGAAGTGCAGACCACCGGCGATACGACGCCGTGCCAGCAGACGGTGTAGGACTTGGCTGTCACCACGTCAGGCTTGACGAAGAGTTCGGCCGAGACCGACTCCCGCCAATAGGGCTGCGGCTTGGCCCGCATGGCGGTAACGGTGACCGCGCCCTTGCCCTTCTTGAAGTCGGCGACCGCTTGGGCAAGCGCCGCCTGCGCGCCGCTCAGCGCATCCGACTTGTCCCAACCGTCCGCAGTACCCACCAATTTGCTGCAACCGCCGGCATGCGCCGGAGCCGCCGCCACGCAAAGCCCAGCCACGACCAAGACGTAGGTAGAGACGCACAACGACCTCATGTAAGGACCCCCTTCGCACCAAATGAGAGCCGATAAGATATAGCGGCGGTGGAGCGTTGCCAGCACCTTGCCGACGCACCCTATCGGTTCGAGCTGGCCTGTAGCGTTTGTGCCACAGTTCGGCACACGCCTTTCGAACACCAAACTCTGGCAATGATGTCAGAGCAAAAGCCCCGGCAGTTATATTAAGCTCGCAAGTGCGGGACATCCCTTCCATGGCATCGAAGCTCGTTCTCATTACCGGAGCCTCAAGCGGCATTGGCGCGGCGCTCGCCAAGCTCTATGGCCGCGCCGGCGCTCATCTGCTTCTGCTTGCCCGCAATGCCGAACGGCTGGACGCCGTGGCCGAAGCGATCCGCGAGGCCGGCGGCAGTGCCACCACCTACCCCGTAGATCTTGCCGAGGCGAAAGCTATTGAAGATACGAGCGCCAAGATCGCGCGCGAAGTTGGCACGCCGGATGTCCTCATCAACAATGCCGGCGCCGGACGCTTTCAGCCGGCGGTCAAGACCACGGCGGAGGACGCAGCTTCCATGATCGAGGTACCGTATCTTGCCGCCTTCAACCTCACCCGCGCCTTCCTGCCCTACATGCTCATCCGCCAAAGCGGCGCCATCGCCTGCGTAACCTCGCCAGCGTCCTATCTCGCTTGGCCGAATGCTGCCGCCTATATCGCCGCGCGCCGGGCGCTTGCCGGTTTCGCCGAGGCGCTGCGCAGCGAACTGAAAGGCAAGGGCGTGAGCGTGACACTCATCGTGCTCGGCACGGTCGAAACACCCTATTGGGAGCACAATCCTGGAAGCCGGCAGAACCTGCCGAAGGCGAGCCCCTGGCTTGCGCCGCCGCTCTCACCCGAGGAGGCGGCCGAGGCGATCTTTACCGGCGTGGAGCGGCGCAAGCGCACCGTGGTGAAGCCCGCGATGTTTCGCGCCCTGTTTCTGCTCAACGCGCTTTTTCCCCGCCTCGTCGCGCGGCAGCTTCGGCGCGCCGCGCGAAACTCACCGGCCAACCGTGCCTGAGCGCTTCAACAGCCAATAGACCACGAGCGAGGCGGCGATGGTCAAAACCATCGCCCAAAGGAAGCCGGAGTGATCGGTGACGAGCGGCAACCCGCCGACATTCATCCCAAAGATACCGGCGACGAGACTCGCTGGCAGGAAGACGGTGGTGACGATCGCGAGCACATGCAGGCTGCGATTGGTCTGCTCGCTGCTCTTCAGCATGATTTCTTCCTGCAGCAGCCGCGAGCGGTCGCGGAGCTCGACGATCTCCGTGTCGAGCCAATCGAGGCGCTGGATGAGTTTCTTCGTCCGTAGATTGAGGGACGGATTCTCGGACTCCTCGATTTCGTGCTCGAAGCGCTGGATGAGCGCGCGGAGCGTGACCAGTTGTCGATGCACGCGTACGGTCGTGCGCCGCACGCTGCCGACCACCTTTCGGTCGACATTCAGCTCATCTGCCAAGATCCTCTCCTCGGCATGGTCGAGCTGATCGGCAAGACCATCGGCAAAATGGTCGAGTGACGCGATCATCTGCCCGGCAATCAATTCGAGCAGTACGGCTGGCGTTTGAACCTTGGCGCCAAGCCGCAGTGCCTTGCGGGTGGCTTCGATGGCGTTCAGCTGATGCCTGCGGCTGGAGATGAATATTTTCTCGGTCAGGGCAAAATGCAGAAAGCCGATTTCCTCAGTGGCGCCGCTCAGGCCGCAGACGAGATCGGCAAGCATGCCGTAA
>DATFVP010000189.1:0-9677 GCA_035260285.1 Methyloceanibacter sp. | reverse complement strand
GCGAATAATCTCAGCCTCGTGGTCTTGACAGCGGTCGACCTGGACAAGCCTGCCGTCGAGGAAGGGAGCGGCCTCGGTCTCAAGGAACACGAAGCTCAGCCGATCGGCGTCGGGATGAAGCTGGTTGGGGTCAAAGAGCCGGAAATCGATGCCGCTCAGCCGCGCGTTGTCGAGCCAGGTAATCGAGGCACGTTCGAGTTCGGGATGGTCGATTGCCGGCAGCTCCGCCTCGCGCGCGGCCGCGAGAAAGGTATTCTGATCGGGCACAATCCCGCTCGAGATCACGATCTGACCAGAAAGAGTCCTGTTGACGTGATCGATATTGGCGCGGGCGCGCCGCACCTTGCTCGGCAACGCGCCAATACCGCTTATGGCGACGACGGGTTCTGGAAGCCTCATGCGCAAATAGCTGTCGCTCACCTCGGCCAGCCGCTCAAGATGCGCAATGAGCCGCGCGCGGTCTCTCCGATCCGGACATCTACCAGTCCAACCAACGACGACAGAGGACATGGAGACGCCACTCCACAATTTGGGTTGAAGCCGCACGACCTTGCGCCAGCATCAGGTCGTACGCAAGAGCGTGCCGGTAAAGGTTTGTTGCTGTGGCAAACGGTATGTTGCCAACATGACTCAGGAACGTGCCGGTAACCACAACAGACTGTTGCGGAGGTTAAGAACGGACGGTTGCAAGCGAGGCGTTGCACAAATTCCTGGCTTACGCTGTCACGATCGCGCGTGCCGTATGGGAGGTGGTGCTTTGACTGACGTCATGGAAGGTTGGAGCGATTTCTACGCGCTCATCGGCCGACGCTCAATCATCGTCGGCAGGTGAGCAAGCAAAGAAAGCCGCATAACGCGGCTTTCCACCGGACTCCGTCGGCTGCTTATTTGAACAGGGCGAAATAGATCACGTAGAGCCAGCTGAAGATTCCGTGGATGATGGCCCACAGGATCGAATGATTGTTGGTGTAGGAAATGGCGATGGCGAGCGCGCTACCGAAGCTCACGCCATATTTCACGCCTTCCGCGCCGTAATTGTTCATGCAAATTGCTCCTTCGTGCCGTTCCGCGAAGAGACTAACAGAAACGGCGTGACGTTTCTTTGTAACGTCACGCCGTTATTCGAAAGCGCAGACGCAAGCGGGGCCGCTTCTAGCGGTCCCGCTCGCGGAGCGTCTTCGCGCGAGCGTCTCTCTCGCGGCGCGTTAAACCTTTGCCGCAGCCCGATGGTCGCCAGCGCCCATGAGCATGCCGGCAACTTTCTCCGACACGTAGCCGAAGACCGCGCCGAGAATCATCGAAAGGATGATGACGACGACGGGGTTCGCCATCGAGGCTTCCGTCACGCTGCCGCCTTTCATCATGGCGTAGGCGACGGTGGAGGCAAAGCCATAGACCTGTGCCGGAATGCTTGCGAACATCGGGACATTGGCGAGCAGCACCATGGCCGCAACGCCGAGGCCCACACAAATGGCTGTCCACATGGTCTCGGGCAGACCGACGCCCATTCCCGCCACTTTCAAGGTGATGCCGGCGATAACGGCACCGGCCGCGGTGCCAAGGATCGTTGATTGCAGACCGGTCTCTTTGCCACCGCAATGATAGTAGCAACCCCAGGCGATGAAGGCCGCCCAGATTGCAAGCATGCCGCCGAGCGGCCCAAGGAAGAGCCAGGTCGCGACGGCACCCAGAACGCCAAGGCTAATAGCTAAGGCTGTATTCAAGGACATCTCACCCCCCTTTGCTGGTTGGAGAGCGGGTGGATGTCCGCGCTGCCGGCGGTCCACCGGCTCTATGGAGCGGAAGCCTATTTTTACGCCAATTGATTCGGCTTCCGACTAAAGCATAGTCGAAATGCGTCCCATTTTGAACATTATTTCATATTTTTGCCCAAATTCGCGAGGGTGAGCGCCCACCAGGCGGGCGCTAATTGGTCGCTTTAGGCAGATTGTTGATGTCCTTGATGTACCACTTCTCGACCTCGACCACGGCCGGGTTCTCGCCATTGGCGTAGATCCAGGAATCGACGGCGAACCTCTGGCCGGTTTTCGTCTCCTGGATCACCGCAGTCCAATGGGGCCAGTATTTCACCGGGTCCCCTTGCAAGGTCGCTTTCAGGAGGTCACCCTTGGTCATGGGGATGCCAACAGTGTGGTATTTCAAGAGCCCATGCGACTGGAGGATGAGGAGATAGCTCGTGGTGTTGGTCGCTTCGTCCACGCAATCCTGCTGGGTCGGATCGCCCGTGCCTCCGAATTCCATGCCTGCCCTGTCCTTGATACCGAGCCGGTCGCCGACCTTCTTCTCGATCAAGGCGATGGCATAGGCGATGGCACGGCGCTCTTGGAACGGCGTATCACCCTTCTTCACCTTGCGCATCTCCGCCGCGATGTCCTGGATATCCTTGGGCCGGAAGTAGAAATCGGTCTTCATCTGGCAAGTGTAAGCGTGACAGACCTCGACCGTATTGCCGTCGGGGGGCGCCACTCTGAACTCGGCAAAGTGGATTTGCGGTGGGCCTTCGCCGCGATCATAGGTGCACGCGGAGGCACCAACCGCCGCGATGAGCAGGCTCACGAGAACACGCACCTGTCGCATTGAAAAACTGGCCGAATTTCGATTCCTTGGATCGTTGTTGTAGCATCGGCCCCTGCCGACAGGCAGGTCGTGGCCTGCTTCTAGAGCAGTTTTCCAGCCTCTGTCGCATTGTGGCAACAGTGGCGGCGCCAGCCGCAGAATTCGGCCAAATCCGCTAGAGACCCATCCGGCTTGAAACTGTGCCGATCGGGGGCTAGCTAGCCGCCATGGTCAAACCGGTGCATGTCGTCGGCGGCGGCCTTGCCGGAAGCGAGACCGCTTGGCAGCTTGCCTCCGCCGGCGTGCCGGTTGAGGTGCACGAAATGCGTCCGCTCCGTCGGACCGAGGCACATCAAACCGGCGCCTTTGCCGAGCTCGTCTGCTCCAACTCCTTCCGCTCGGACGATTGGGCGAGCAATGCTGTCGGCCTGTTACACGAGGAAATGCGGCGCGCCGGCTCTCTGATCATGCACGCCGCCGATCGCCACAAGCTGCCGGCCGGGGGCGCGCTCGCCGTCGACCGCGAAGGCTTTGCCGGCGAGGTGACGCGGCGGCTCGAAGATCAACCGTTGGTCGGCATTGTGCGCGAGGAGGTTGGCGCCCTGCCCCCCGACGATTGGGATAGCGTCATCGTGGCGACAGGCCCCCTCACCTCGCCTGCGCTGGCCAAGGCGGTGCAGTCGCGGACCGGTGAGGCCGAGCTTGCCTTCTTCGATGCCATTGCCCCGATCTTGCATCGCGACACGATCGACATGGGCGTGTGCTGGCTGCAGTCGCGCTACGACAAAGAAGGTCCCGGGGGGGGCACCGCCGACTACATCAACTGCCCTCTCGACAAGGCGCAGTATGACGCCTTTATCGACGCGCTGATCTCAGGCGAGAAGACCTCGTTCAAAGAGTGGGAAGCATCGACGCCTTATTTTGAGGGCTGCCTGCCCATCGAGGTGATGGCAGAACGCGGACGCGAGACGCTGGCCTACGGCCCGATGAAGCCTGTCGGCCTCACCAACCCACATTGTCCAGGCGTGCGGCCCTACGCCGTGGTGCAGTTGAGGCAGGACAATGCGCTCGGCACGCTGTGGAACATGGTCGGGTTCCAGACCAAGCTGAAGCACGCCGAGCAGGTCCGTATCTTCCGTACCATTCCAGGCCTCGAGCAGGCAGAGTTCGCGCGGCTCGGCGGGCTGCATCGCAATACCTTCCTCAACAGCCCGGTGCTGCTCGATCGGAGCTTGCGACTGAAGGCCGACGCACGGCTCCGCTTTGCCGGACAGATCACCGGGGTCGAGGGCTATGTGGAATCGGCGGCCATAGGGCTGCTGGCCGGCCGCTTCGCCGCCGCCGAACGCCTCGGCACGCCCCTTTCGCTGCCGCCGCCCACCACGGCGCTTGGCGCGCTTCTCAATCACATCACCGGCGGGCATCTTGCGAGCGGAGGCGAAGGCACCTCGCGTAGCTTTCAGCCGATGAACGTCAATTTCGGTCTGTTCCCTCCGCTTGCCACGCCGCCGCAACGGGCAAAGAGCGAGCGTGGCAGCAAGACATTGGTGCGCAAGCACGCGCTCGCCACGCGCGCACTCGCCGATCTCGAGCGGTGGCTCGCCGGCGGCGCCTCAATAGCCGCCGAGTAGCAATCTACGCCGGGGAGCTGAGCCGCCAGGTTCCCAGACGCCAAAGCCGGGTGAGCGGGTTGATGTCGGCGACCTGCCGCAGGGGCTCGACCTTCTGCAACGCTGAGAGGTAAGGATCGACCAGTGCCAGCGGCAGGAAGGCCGGCCGCGCCGCAGGCGGAAGCTCTCCCACATGTTGCCTCGCCGATCTGAGCGCTCTCCGCGCCGTCTCCCGCAAATCTGCTAGGAGCTCGGTTAATCTCTCGCTCGCCTCTCCAGCCAGAAGTTGAGCCGGTGAACTGCCATGACGGAGAAGCCTATCCTCCGGGATATCGACGCGTCCGCGGCTCAAATGAACCGGAAGAGCGCGCATCAGCCCGGTCAGGCCATAGGCGATGTCCGCGGTTCTGACGGCCTCATCGAGGGCGTGCGGCTCGGCCTGGCCTCCAGCCATGCCGATCTCGGTGGCGAGCTTGAACAGCGCGCCAGCGGTGTTGGCGAGATAGCGGTCGAGCGCCGCCGTGTCCGGCATGATCTTCACCGACACGTCGAAGTGCCTCGCGTCGATCAAACCGGCGAGACTCTGCCGCGACAGGTTGCACTCCCGGACCGTGCGTCCGACGGCGTCGGCCACAGGGTGGCCGGTCGTTTCGCCGCTTGAGGCGCTATCGAGCGCATCGCGCCACCATTGCAGACGAATTTCGCCAAGCTGAGGCTCGCTCACCTGCTCGCCGATGCGGGCGAGCTCGACATTTAAGGCGTAGAGGGCAAATAGGTGCTCGCGGCGGGCGCCGGGCGCGAAGAGCGCGCTGACATAGCGATCGAGGTCGCCATCGCGGGCGATAGTGCGGACGGCAGCGTCTCGATCGCCTGCCTGCAAGGCCTTCCCGTCCTAACGGGCCCGGCCGCGCCTCGCTCAAGCGCGCGCCCGGGCTTGCGCCTTAGTTCTCGCCAACGCGCTGGCCATGCTGCCGTCGCGCTTGACGCCGAGGATCAGCTGCAAGGGGGCGGCGACATAGATCGAGGAGTAAGCGCCGATGACGATGCCCCACACCATGGCAAGCGCGAAGCCGAAGATTGCCTCGCCACCGACCAGCACGAACGGCATCATGGCGAGGAACGTGGTTACGTGAGTCAAGACGGTGCGCGATAGCGTCTCGTTAATCGACAGGTCGAGCAGCTCGGTCAGCGGCATTTTCTTGTATTTGCGCAAATTCTCGCGGATCCGGTCGAAGATCACGACCTTGTCGTTGAGCGAATAGCCGATGATGGTGAGAATCGCGGCGATGCTCGACAAATTGAATTCGAGCTGGAGCGCCGAATAAAGCCCGATGGTGCCGGTGACGTCGTGGACCAGCGAGGCGATGGCGGCGACGGCGAACTGCCATTCGAACCTGAACCAGATGTATAGCAGAATGGCGATCATGGCGATGACCACGGCCACGGTGCCGCCTGCGATCAGCTCGCTCGAGATCGTGGGGCCCACCACCTCGATGCGGCGATATTCGACCTGGTCGCCGAGCACCTGCTTGACCTTGGCGATGGAGTCCTGCTGCTCCTTCTCGGTCGGCTGGGCGGCGACGCGGATCAGAACGTCGTTCGGCGCGCCGAATTCTTGGATCTGAACCTCGCCGAGATTGAGCCCATGCACCTTGGCACGGATGTCGGCGAGATCGGCGACGCTTTCCTTGGTTTGAATCTCGATGAGCGTGCCGCCCTGAAAGTCGATGCCGAAATTGAGCCCGACCTTCCACACGAGCAGAAGCGGCACCACGGTCAGCAAGGCGGAGATCACCCAACTGATGGTGCGTAAGCGAACGAAACCGATCTTGGTGTCGGCGGGAATAAAATGAATGCCGGTGAACATAGAGGCGTTTTTCCTAGATCGGGATCAGGACCGGCCGCGCCCAGCGCAGCCAATAGGACACCATGAGCCGCGTCAGGGTTACGGCGGTGAACATGGAGGCGAGAATGCCGATGGTGAGCGTCACGGCAAATCCGCGCACCGCGCCGGAGCCAAGCCAAAACAGCACCAGCGTCGAGATCAGTGTGGTGACGTTCGAGTCGATGATGGTGGTCATCGCCCGGCTGTATCCCGCCGCGATGGCAGCGACCGGCGATTTGCCGGAGCGTATCTCCTCGCGGATGCGCTCGTTGATGAGCACGTTGGCGTCGACCGCGATACCCATGGTGAGCACAATGCCGGCGATGCCCGGCAGTGTCAGCGTGGAACCGATCAGCGAAAGGACGCCGAAGATGAGCGCGATGTTGACCATGAGCGCGATATTGGCGAACAGGCCAAACAGCCCGTAAGCGGCAAACATGAACAGCACCACGAGCAGCAGCCCGAGCAGAGTAGCTTTCGTGCCGGAGGCGATCGAATCGGCGCCGAGGCTTGCGCCGACGGTACGCTCCTCGATCACGGTGAGCTTAGCTGGGAGCGCGCCGGACCGCAGCGTCACGGCAAGGTCGCTTGCTTCAGGCACGGTGAAGCGGCCGCTGATCTGGCCCGAACCTCCGAGGATCGGCTCGCGAATAACCGGCGCCGAAACCACCTTGCCGTCGAGGATGATGGCGAAGGGCAGGCCTACGTTCTCCTGCGTCGCCCTGGCAAAGCGCTTGGCGCCGGTGGAGTCGAAGCGGAAGGTCACGATCGGCTCGTTGGTGCGCTGGTCGAAGCCAGGCTGAGCGTCGACGAGGTTCTCGCCGCTCACCAGCACCTGCTTCCTGATCACGTAGGGCACGGGCGGGGTATCCTTGGAGTAGAGCAACTCATCGTCGATGGGGACCTGCTTGCTCTCCACTACCTGCTGCGCATTGGCGCCCGGATCCACCATCCTAAACTCGAGCTTGCCAGTCTCGCCGATGAGCTTCTTCAGCCGCTCGACGTCGCTGATGCCCGGAACTTGCACCAGCACGCGGTTGCGGCCCTGGCGCTGGATGCTGGGCTCGGTGGTGCCAAAGGCATCAACGCGGCGGCGGATGGTCTCGATCGAGGCCTGAATGGCAGAGTTCATGCGTTGAGTCAGGCCGGCATCGGTCATCTTGAGGACGATGCCGTCATCGCCGTTGCGGCTCACGTCGAGATTATAGGCCCCTGAGAGGCCGAATGACCCGCCGACCGGCTGGGACAGCTTGCGGAGATCCTCATATGCCTTGTCGTAGTCGGTAGCCTGGCGGATCTTCACCGACACCGTGCGTCCAGCCACGTTTTGCGTGAGGTCGATGTAGGAGACGCGATCCTTGCGCAACGTCTCGCGCACCTCGTCGCGCAGCTTGTTGAGCCAATCCTCGATCATCTCATTCTCGTCGAGCTGATAGAGAAGATGGGCGCCGCCCTGGAGATCGAGACCGAGATTGACCTGATGATGGGGAACCCATCTCGGCATGGTCTCCATGGTCGCGCGGGGAAACAGGTTGGGGATGGCAAAGATGATGCCGGCGATGACGACGCCGAACACCAGAATCACCTTCCATTGGGGAAAATGCAGCATTGCCGCTTATCGACTCCAGATTGGATTTTTCGGGGCTTAAGCGCTTAGACCCGAGCGAAACTCACTTGTCACCTTCCGCCGCCGCCTTCGACTTCGGCGCCGCTTGCGGCTCTCCCTTGCCCCGGACCTCAGATACCGTCCCGCGCACAATTTTGACGCGGACCCCATCGGCGATCTCGACCTGCAACTCCTGGTCATCGACCTTGGTCACCTTGCCGACGATGCCTCCAGAAGTGACCACGGTGTCGCCGCGCCTGATCGCCGCAATCATCGCCTGATGATCCTTCAGCCGCTTCTGTTGCGGCCGGATCATCAGGAAATACATGATGCCGATGATTAGCACGGTCGGAACGATCAAGCTATTCAGGGCGTCGAATGCGCTTGGGGCTGCTTGAGCGTATACGGCGTCGATCATTGCTCCTGTCCTCGGCTTTGCTTAAAGCTGGCCGCACTTGGGCCCTTTGAGGCTCTTACCGTCCATTTTGAGCGGATTGGTGAACGAAAGTGCCGCGACTATAGCGGCCCGCCTCGGCTTTGCAACGGGGCGAGAGAGCCTTAAACGAAAGGGCCATGAACTTCCAGGAACCAATTGGAGGGCTTGTCGAGCGGATTGCCAGGGCCTTGGAGCGCCTGGCGCCGCCCTCCCCCCGCAAGCCGGACTTCGACAAGGCAGAAGCCTTCATCTGGCAGGCCGAGCCCGAGGCCTTCTTGCCGGTCGGAAACGTCAACCGCGTGCCGCTTTCCCTGCTCAAGGGCATCGACCGCATGCGCGACGCGCTCCACGACAACACGGTCCGCTTTGCGCGCGGCCTTCCCGCCAACAATGCGCTCCTATGGGGCGCCCGCGGCTCTGGGAAGAGCTCCCTCGTCAAAGCGGTGCATGCGGCGGTCGGCCGCGAGACGAGGTCGCAGGCAGGCGCGCTCAAGCTCGTCGAGATCCATCGGGAGGATATTGGCTCGCTGCCGCGTTGCCTTGCGCATCTACGCAACACCAAGGGCCGGCGCTTCATCCTGTTCTGCGATGACCTGTCCTTCGAGGCGCGCGACACCTCCTACAAGTCGCTGAAGGCGATGCTCGAAGGCGGTATCGAAGGGCGGCCCGAGCACGTGCTGTTCTACGCGACCTCGAACCGGCGTCACCTCATGCCGCGAGATGAGTTAGATGGCGGAAAAGCAGGGGATTCTGGTTGGCCGGCTAACAGCGGGCAACGGGATTCGGTCGATGAGATGATATCGCTCTCAGACCGATTCGGTTTGTGGATCGGCTTCCACAATTGCAGCCAAGACGACTACCTAGACATGGTTCGGGGCTATGTTGAATATTACGGCCTGAGGATTGCCGAGGAAGACCTTCGACGCGAAGCGCTCGCCTGGGCGATTACACGGGGCTCGCGTTCAGGCCGCGTAGCCTCTCAATATATATTGGATTTGGCAGGCCGCTTGGGCGTGCCGCTCGCGCAGACTTAAGAGGCGGCGCGCGTCGTTAATTTGTGGCGAGCCTTTCCCTTCGGCCTGGGAATCACGCTGCCATTCTCTCTAAGGTCAAGTTCGGCCTTAGCCCGGAAAACCCGGCCCGCCGCTGAGCTTGCCGCTATCCCTGATCTTGCGCACATCGGCCATGATAATGAACAAGAGCCAAATGCAAGCCAAATTGAGCACCACATTGAAGGCTGAGGTCATAGAGGTCGAGCAGACCGTATTCATTTTCCCTCTCCGTCCCTGGCACGAATCTGCATCGTGCGTAGTCTAACTCTTCACGAGTGGATTCTCGAAACGTGCAAGAAGCCCGACCGCTCAGGCGGTTGGGCTTCTCTCAGCGAGGAGCTGATTGTAGCAGCCAGTGAAGTGACCCGGCGAGGTCCCCAACCTTGGCTGCCGACTGAATTCAACACATGATTGGGATTGGATGTTCCTTCAGGAACGCCAATCAAAAGCTGGGCGTTTTTTCGCCAAGAAGGACAGGGAATGCAATGGCAGCACCTGATCGGTTCATTGC
>DATFVP010000188.1:0-9827 GCA_035260285.1 Methyloceanibacter sp. | reverse complement strand
CTGCGGCCTCGTGCGACCAGCCCACGCCCTTGCCCAAATCCATTGATACCGGACAGCGAGTTCCGCATAAAGACGCAAGTTGGGCCGAATGTTAAGAGGATCGAGGGCGATCGCGTGATCCGCTTTGAAAATGTCGGGCTGCGCTACGGCAATGGCCCAGAGATCCTGCGCGACGTCACCTTTCATGTGGTTCCGGGGTCCTTCCACTTCCTGACCGGGCCGTCGGGTGCGGGCAAGACCACGCTGTTGCGCCTCCTATTCATGTCGCTCCGCCCGACGCGAGGCTTGATCTTCGTTTTCGGCGAGAACGTGTCCGATCTCTCCGCTGCAGGCCGGGCCGAACTACGCCGCCGCATCGGCATCGTGTTTCAGGATTTCCGCCTGCTCGACCATCTCAGCACTTGGGAGAACGTGGCGCTGCCCTTGCGCGTGATGGGCAAGAAGGAGTCGGACTATCGCGAGGACGTGACCGACCTGTTGCGCTGGGTCGGGCTCGGCGACCGCATCGACGCCTATCCGGAGGTTCTCTCCGGCGGAGAGAAGCAGAGGGCGGCAATCGCCCGTGCCGTGATCGGGCGCCCTGAGCTCCTGCTCGCCGACGAGCCCACCGGCAACGTCGATCCGATGATCGCCGATCGCCTGTTGCGGCTGTTCGTCGAGCTCAATCGCCTCGGCACCTCGGTGATCATCGCCACCCACGACTACGGCCTGATGGATCAGCTCGACGCGCCTCGCCTCGTGCTCTACGAAGGCCATCTGGAGATTCGTTGACCGCTGTGCAGCTCATCGCCGACATCCGCGACTATCCCTGGCGCAATCTCTTTGCCGGGATTCTGCCGGCGCGCTTGCAGCCGAAGGCGGCGGCGCAGATCGTGCCCTCGGCTTCGATCGCCGGCAACGCCCTGACCGTGGTGATCGCCATCATGTCATTCCTCGCCTGCCTCACCGCCGGCGCCGTGTACATGGTCAATCAATCGGCCGAAGCCTGGGTGAAGGATATTTCCAGCGAGATCACCGTCGAGCTCGACCCGGTGAACACCGCCGACATCGAGAAGAAGATGACACTCGTCTCTCTGTTTCTCGCCAAGCAGGCCGGCGTCACCCGGGTGAAGCCGCTGACCGCCGAAGATTCCGCTAAGTTGCTCGAGCCTTGGCTCGGCCATAGCGAGGCTTTGTCGGCGCTGCCCATCCCCCGCCTGATCGCGGTGGAGATCGACCGCTCCAACCCGCCAGACATCAAGGCAATCACCGAGGCGCTGTCGCAGAACTTCGAGGGCGTCACCCTTGACGATCACCGCCGCTGGCGGGCTGAGATCCGCACTTTGACGCGGTCGGCTGCAGCCGGCGGCTTTGCCGTTCTTGCGCTCGTCGCCGCCGCCACGGTAGCCGTCATCGTCTCGGCCACCCGCAGCGCCATGGCGTCAAATCGCGAGATCATCGAGGTGCTGCATTTCGTGGGCGCCAATGAGCGCTTCATCAGTCGCGAATTCGAGCGCCATTTCGTCGGGCTCGGCGTCCGCGCCGGCCTCGTCGGTGCGATCAGCGCGGCGCTGGTGTTTCTGCTGCTTCCGGTCGCCATGCACCTGCTCGGCGGAGAGCCCGCCACCGCCACCGAGATGAGCCGGCTCGTGGGCTCCGGCGAGCTCGATCTCAAGGGCTATCTGCTCTGCATGCTGGTGGTTTTCGTCATCGCCTGCCTATGCATGATCACCTCGCGGCTTGGCGTTATCCGCGTGCTCAAGTCTTACGCCTGAGTGCAGGACAGCGGGACAATGTCGAGCGCCGCCAAGCCGATTTCCTATCGATTCGATTAAGCCTATTCTTGCGCCGCGTATGCAGGGCGGGAGTAAGCGGTGACGCACGTCGAGCCGGAATCTTCAAGCGCATTCGGGCTGTTAGTCGGCGTCCTGCGCCTGATCTTCGACCTGATTTTGCTCGCTGTCGTGCTCACCGTCATCGGCTTTTTCATCTTCACCGGCAGCATTGAGCGCAGCAAGCTCGAACCTCGCACCGCAGACGGCATTGCCGTCTTGACCGGCGGTGTCGCCCGCATCGACGAGGCGATGAAGCTGTTGACCCAGCAAAAGGCGAAGCGCCTGTTGATCACCGGCGTCTTCCGCACCACCTCGACCGAGGAGCTGAAGCAGCTCGCGAGCCAAGGCGACCAGCTTTTCTCCTGTTGCGTCGATATCGACAAGGAAGCGCGCAACACCATCGACAATGCCACCGAGACCAGTCAGTGGGTGGCACGCAATCACTACACTTCGGTCATCGTTGTGACGTCGAACTATCACATGCCGCGCGCGCTCGCCGAGCTTGGCCGCGTCATGCCCGGCGTGACCTTGATCCCCTACTCGGTCGTGGACAACAATGTGCATCTCGACCGCTGGTGGACCTTTCCCGGCACCACCAGATTGCTGATCTCCGAATATCTGAAATATCTGCCGGCGCTGGGACGGCTCGGCGCCACCCAGCTCGTAAGCAAATTGATCACCGGCAAGACGACTGTCGCGGTCGAGGATCCGACAGAACCGTGACCGGCGGTCCCTCCATGGCGCGCTCACTCCTGTTCAACGTTCTTTTCTACGTGACCACCACCCTGTTCGTGGTGATCGGAAGCCCGTTATTGTTCGCACCGAGACACTGGGCGATGGCGGCGCTGAAGGTGCATGCCAATTTCGAGCTTTGGCTGTTGCGAACCATCGTCGGCACGAAGATCGAGGTGCGCGGGCGCGAGAACATTCCGCAAGGCCCCTGCCTCGTCGCCTCCAAGCATCAATCGGCCTGGGAGACCTTCGCGCTGATCCCGATCTTCCGTGACCCTGCGCTGCTCATGAAGCGCGAGCTGTTCTTCATCCCGTTCCACGGCTGGTTCTCCCGCAAGTTCGAGATGATCCCCGTCGACCGCGACAAGGGGCCGAGCGCGCTTCGCCGCATGCTGCGGGAAGCAAAAAAGCGCATCGATGACGGGCGCGAGATCATCATTTTCCCTGAAGGCACGCGGCGGCCGCCAAGCGCCCCGCCCGAATATAAAACGGGGATCGTGCTGCTCTACGACGCGCTTGACGTGCCTTGCCTGCCGGTCGCCCTCAATTCAGGCGTGTTCTGGCCGCGGCGCAGCGTGATTCGCCGCCCAGGCACCATCGTCGTGGAAATCCTCAAGCCTATTCCACCAGGCCTCCCCAGGGACGAGTTCCTGCGCAGGCTTGAGGCCGCCATCGAGGGCGCTTCCAGGCGCTTACTTGTGGAAGCCGGGGGCCCGGAACCGGCCCGCGCTTAGCCTGTTAATCCTTCATTAACTTGAACGGGACAAGGTGGTGTTCTAGGTTTGTTCTTACGAATCGCCGCCGGCCAGTCTTGAATTCGTCATCCGAAAACCCATTTGACGAAAATTCGAGGGAGAGGGTTAATGGCGGGAACGGGACCATGTTGATGCACCAGGATGTAACCGACACGACCCCTTGGGGCCCGGCCGACGAGCCAGCCCTTGTCTGCGCCGAAGCCTGCTTCGACCAGGCCTTCCACTATTGGCGTGGTGCCTCTGGCCGCCGCTATTTGCACAGCGTCTACACCCTGATCGGGTGCCCTGCGCTGCCCAGAGCCAACTACATCCTCGTCCGCCGTCACGACGACGGCGCAAGGACGCCACTCGCCTTCGGCCAGACCAAGGACGAAGCGATCTCGCTCAATCTCGCCCATCTTCGCCATCAGGGCGCGAAGCTCGGCGCCAACGAGGTGCATATTCACCTCCTGGCAGAGACTCTCGACGAGAGGGCGCAGGTCGAAGCCGACCTGACCGAAGCGCATTTCCAGCGCATTGCCGCCAACGCCGCCTAGCAACACCTCACTGACCGTCGCGTTTTCGGCTCGCCGCGCGGCGGGATTCTGTCCCCGCGTGTTCTGGCGGGAACAACGTTGGGGCTGCGATCGTTTATTTGCCAGAGCCTGCCGCGCGAACAATAATTTCGCGTCGCATTCAGAGGAGACAGAAGGGGGCCGTAGCCCGTTCGACTGAGAGCAAGACTTTCAGGGAGGACCCCCAATGCTGCTTCGATTACTCGGAACTCTCACTATTCTCGGCGTGGGTCTTAGCTGCCCTGTCGTGTTTGCGGCAGATGCGCAGAGCCAAACGGAGGCCAGCACTCCACCAGC
Source organism: Methyloceanibacter sp. (assembly GCA_035260285.1). Classification (GTDB taxonomy): domain Bacteria; phylum Pseudomonadota; class Alphaproteobacteria; order Rhizobiales; family Methyloligellaceae; genus Methyloceanibacter. The sequence goes on along the minus strand of DATFVP010000188.1, from coordinate 5,675 downwards.
CGCCACGTCGCCCGCGCCCGGCGCGAGCCAAGCGCCAAGCGGCGCTGCGGCGCAACAAGGTGAAGCGTCGCCGTCAGCTGGAGGCGCTACCTCGGCGGCCGGCGGACAAGCGCCGAGCGGAGGCAAGTCGCCAACCGAGACAGCAACCGATACTCCCAAGGGCAAGCTCGCCAGCCCCTATCAGGACTTCGCCAAGGTGGCCGATGAGGGTCACCAGAAATTCATGGGCGCCGGCTGCAATGGCTGTCACGGCGGTGGGGGCGGTGGTGGCATGGGCCCGCCCTTGACCAATCAAGTCTGGGTCTACGGCAAGGACGACGACACTCTGTTTCGCCTGGTCGCGCTCGGCAGCGACGGGCTGAAGAAGCAGGGCTATAGCCGCAAGGGCTCCGAGAACGTTGTTGGGCCGATGCCGGCCATGGGCAGCGTGGTGAAGAGCGACGACGACCTGTGGAAGATCATCGCCTGGATCCGCTCGGTGAACCCGTCGTCCGTATCGGCCTCGGCAGAGACCGCCCCGCCGCCTCAATAGTGGGCTTGATCCCGACCCCGTCCGGCGTCTCCAATAAGGTCATGCCGGACCGCATCGAGATCGTCGAAGGCGACATCACCAGGCTCGAGGTCGATGCCATCGTCAATGCCGCCAACACGATGCTGGCCCCCGGCGGCGGCGTCTGCGGCGCCATCCACCGTGCCGCAGGGCCTGCGCTCGCCGAGGCTTGCGCCAGGCTTGGCGGCTGCGAGACGGGGGACGCGAAGATCACGCCGGGCTTCAGGCTTCCGGCGCGCTACGTGATCCACGCGGTCGGACCAGTGTGGGCCGGTGGGGAGAGTGGCGAAGACGTGCTGCTTGCCGCTTGCTATCGCAATAGCCTGGCCCTCGCTGCCGAGCATGGCCTCACATCCATCGCTTTTCCGGCGATCTCGACCGGCATCTACGGCTTTCCGCCGGACCGCGCCGTCACCATCGCCGTCGCCACCGTGCTCGATAGTTTGAGCGACGCGCCCTTTATCGGGCGCGTGGTGTTCTGCTGCTTCGGCAAAGAATCACGCGATCATCACGTGACCGCGCTTGCCGCAGCGCGCGGGGCAGGAAAATAGACCGGCCTCACCTATGCGGCCAATATGCCTTCGCGCGGGCACCGTCACGGGCTAAGCTCTTGTCTTGAACGCTTGAGTCGCTGCGATGGGCGCCGCAAGCCGCGAAAGGCAAGGCTAAGGGATGCCAGAGCTCGATCCGTTATTGCTCTCGCGCATCCAGTTTGCCTTCACCATCTCGTTCCACATTCTGTTTCCGTCCTTCACCATCGGGCTTGCCGCCTGGCTGCTTGTGCTCGAGGTTCTATGGCTGCGGACCGGAAAGGCCATTTATGCCGACATCGCCCGGCATTGGACCAAGATCTTCGCTGTGTCCTTCGGCATGGGTGTCGTCTCTGGCGTTGTGCTCTCCTATCAGTTCGGCACCAATTGGAGCGAGTTCTCGCGGCTTGGCGGCAACGTCATCGGCCCGTTGATGTCCTACGAGGTGCTCACCGCCTTTTTCCTCGAAGCAGGCTTCCTCGGCATCATGCTGTTCGGCCATGAGCGCGTGCCGAAGGCGGTGCATCTCTTCGCCACCGCCATGGTGGCGTTCGGCACACTGATCTCAGCCTTCTGGATCCTGTCGGCGAACAGCTGGATGCAGACCCCGGCAGGCTACAGCGCCGGTCCCGACGGCGTGCTGCACGTTGCCGATTGGTGGCAGGTCATCTTCAATCCCTCCTTCCCCTATCGATTCGCTCATATGGTGGCCGCCGCGTATCTCACCACCGCCTTCATCGTTGCCGGCATTGGCGCCTGGTACATCTTGCGCGGGCGGAGCATGCCACATGGGCGCATCATGCTCGGCATGGGCTTGAGCCTGCTTGTGTGGCTGGCGCCGCTGCAGGTCGTCATCGGCGATCTGCATGGGTTGAACAGCTTGCACTACCAGCCGGCCAAGGTTGCGGCGCTGGAAGCGCATTGGGAGACCGGGCGCGAGGTGCCGCTCATCCTGTTCGCGCTGCCTGACCCAAAGGCCGAGACCAACCATTACGAGCTCGCCCTGCCGAAGCTCGGCAGCCTGATTCTGACCCATGATTGGAATGGCGAGGTGCGCGGGCTCAAATCCTTCCCGCTCGAGGACCGGCCGAACCCGATCATCCCGTTCTTTGCCTTCCGCATCATGGTCGGCATCGGGCTGATCATGATCGCTTTTGGCATCATCGGCGCCGTGCTGTGGCTGACTGGCAGGCTCTTTACCAGCCGCTTGTTCCTGCACACTCTGGTCTGGGTCTCGCCGCTCGGCTTCCTCGCCGTGCTAGCGGGCTGGTTCACCGCCGAGGTCGGCCGCCAGCCTTGGACGGTGTACGGCATCCTGCGTACCGCCGATTCCGTCTCTCCGGTCCCTGGCGGGAGCGTGGTCGCCTCCATCATCCTTTTCGTGCTGGTCTACGGCGTCGTGTTTGGCGCGGGGCTCTATTACATGGGGAGGCTCGTGAGCCGCGGGCCCGACGAGACGCCTCCCGAAGAAGAGGAAGCCGATCTTTCGCATCGGCCCATGGCAGCGGCGGGCAGCCCATGACCCCAGACGTCCTCCCCATCATCTTGCCACTTGTCTGGGGCGCGATCCTAGCGCTTGCCGTATTCCTCTACGTCCTGCTCGGCGGCTACGACCTTGGGCTCGGAGTTCTGTTCCCGCTCGCGCCTACGCACCAGGACCGCGACGCCATGATGGGCTCGGTGGCGCCCTTCTGGGACGGCAACGAGACCTGGCTGGTGATGGGCGGCGGCGGATTGCTCGCGGCCTTCCCGCTCGCTTATTCGGTGATGCTGCCGGCGCTTTACATCCCCATCATCCTCATGCTGATCGGGCTGATTCTGCGAGGCGTTGCCTTCGAGTTCCGTTTCAAGTCCGAGCGCTACCGCTGGACCTGGGACCTCGCCTTCGCCGCGGGTTCGATTCTCGCCGCGCTGATGCAGGGGCTGATCATCGGTGCCTTCGTGCAAGGCTTCCACGTGGCTAACAACCGATTCGCCGGCGGCGCCTTCGAATGGCTCACCCCGTTCGCCCTCGTCACCGCGCTCGCCGTGCTCGCCGGCTACGTATTGCTCTCGGCGGGGTGGCTGATCATGAAAGGCGACGAAGCGTTGCGCGACTGGGCTTACGGCGTCGCCCGCTATGCACTGATCGCGGTCGCGGTCTTCATCCTCATTTTCAGCATCTGGACGCCTCTGTTGCACCCCGAGATCGCCAGGCGCTGGTTCACCCCGGCCAACATGGTTATGCTGAGCCCGGTGCCGCTTGCGACGGCTGGCACACTCTACGCGCTGTGGCTATCGCTCGAGCGGCGAATGCGCTGGGCGCCCTTCCTGCTTGCCGCGGTGATCTTCCTGCTTTGCTACACCGGGCTCGCGGTCAGCCTTTTCCCCTACATCATCCCGCCGTCGATCACACTGTGGCAGGCGGCGGCGGCACCAGAGTCGCAGCTCTTTATGCTGTACGGCGCGATCCCGATCCTGCCCATCATTTTGGGTTACACCGCCTATTCCTATTACGTGTTCTGGAACGCGACCGAGCACGCGGGCTATCACTGAGCCTCGGCCCGCTCGGCGAACAGGGGCAGCATCCGGTCTCGCATCAGGTGGACTGCCTCTGCCACGGCCGGAACGTTCACGCGCGGCTCCAGGCAAGCGATGCCGCTGTCGAGAATAGCCCGCGCGTCCGCACGGGTTAGGATGTTTCGCTCAACCAAGCGCTCCAGAAGCGCCAGGGTCGTCACGCCGCTGGCGACTGCTATTCCTTGTGCGCTGCAACCGAGAAAATTCAACATGGCGATTCCTCCTTTTCCCAGAAAGATAGGGAATCAGCCTCTGCCCGCAAGCTCATGCGCCATCAGCCGGTGCTTTAGCGCGGCGATCTTCTGATAAGCGGCTTCGATCTTCGCGCGTGGGATGCGGCCGTCGCGGACCGCTTGCGCGATGATGGCGTGGACCTTGGCGCCAAGCTCCGTGTCGCGCGACTTGACGTTTGAGAAGACGAGAAGATCGACGCCGGCATTGAGCGCCCTCACCACACGGTCCTCCAGTCCATAACGCTCGCGCACCGCGCCCATCTCCATATCGTCGCTCACCACCACGCCGTGAAAGCCGATATAGCCGTCGGTCCGGAGCGCTCGTATGGCGTTTGCCGACAATGACGACGGCAGCTTCTCCCCGTCGCTGAAGCGCGGATGATAGAGATGCCCGACCATGACCATGTCGAGCAGCCCGTCACGCGAAAGTGTGACATAGGGCTGAAGCTCGCTTTCCCGCCAGCTCCGCGAAATATCTGGAAGGGTCTTGTGGCTGTCGCTCCAACTTGAGCCATGCCCCGGGAAATGCTTCGCCACGGTAATCACGTTCGCCTCGCGATGGGCGGCGATGAAGGAGCGGGCGAGCGACGTCACGGTGTCGGGATCTGCGCCGTAGCTCCGCTTGCGCCGCGCGATGACCGTGTTCCAGGGATTGACGCTGAGATCAACGACGGGGCCGAAATTGACGTTGATCCCCGCAGAGGCGAGCTCCTTCGCCATCTCCCCGTAAAGGCAGCGCGCGGCCTCAGGTGTCAGCGTGGCATCGCGCCCCATTTTTTGCGCCGACGGGTAGTGCTTGTAGCCGGTCCATTGCGTGAGCCGCTGCACCCGCCCACCCTCCTGGTCCACGGCGATAAACGGCACGAGCTCTGAATTGGCGTTCGAGAGATAGGCGGTGAGGAGGCGCAGCTGCCGGGGCGAGCGGATATTCTCAGGATAGAGCACCACTCCGCCGATCAAGCCCTTGGCGAGCTCGTCGCGCACAGCCTTGACCCCCTGATCGTGCTCGTCCGCCCCCGAGAAGCCCACCATGATGGTCTGGCCGATCATCCGGTCGAGGAGATCGTCTGCCAACGCCGCATCGCGTAACGCGGCGAGGCCGTCAGGCTCTGCGGCGCCGGAAAGTCGGGCGCCGAGCGCCAGGCTTAAAGCTGCCGGCAACCAGAAACAAAGCAGAATCAAGGATCGCTTCATGGGTTCAGCATCTTCGGCGCCTCCTTACGCCGCCTCTTCCATCTCGGTCGCCCCTTTAAGTGTCGAGAAATTGACGGACCACAACAACTCAAGCGTGCTATGTTGACCAGCTCCCGAGCCCGTGGGAGAGGGGCATAACGACTGTCTCAGTTGGAGCGGTCTGGGGACTGCTCCTGATGGTAGGACCTACCAGCAACCCGACACCGGCTCTTGCCGGCAACATGGGCGGTAATGGTGGGCACGGTGGCGGTGGACACTGGGGTGGTGGTGGCGGTGATGTCGGCGTTGGCGTCGGCACCGGCGTTGGCAGCATCCTCCTGAACGAGGCCATTCGCCGCTCGCAGGAGTGCCATCAGGCCGCGGGCTGCCCGCCGGGGCTCGAGCCCTCCCGGCACGGCTGCAAGCCGGCCAAGAACAGGGGACCGGAAGTGGCGAAGTGCGAGCCGCCGATGCAGATGCGCAAAGGCAGATGCGTGCCGCTAAAGTCCCGAGAGCGGAGCGTAGTCTTGTCTTCGCACGCGACCTCCATGTCGGTCGGCGCGATCAGGTTCTTGCCTTGGAACGACATGCCGTGGTCTGCGTAGTAGACCAGCGCGACGTCAACTCCGG
>DATFVP010000187.1:0-6843 GCA_035260285.1 Methyloceanibacter sp. | reverse complement strand
TTCCGGTAGAGCTCGTTAGAGGCCTTCGCCGTCGAATGGCCCGCATAGGTGCGGAACATCCAGGGTTTGTCGCGCTTCGTCTTTCCACTCATGGGTGTCGTGGCCCAAATCGATTGCCTGAAAACAAAAGAAGCACGCCGGGAGTTTCAGGGCAACTATTGTGCCCGGCGCTTCGCGTGGCATGGGATCGGTTAAAGGCAGGTAGGCGAAAGGCGGCGCGTTGTGGGACGGTGCCCTTACTGAGCTTGCGAGACGCTCAGTCTTGATGGGCGAGCACGTCGGGACCGATGGCGCTCACGACGTTGGTCTGGCCGTCGACCGTCACGACGTTGTCGCCCCACACGAAGTAAGAGAAGTCGGGGATCGGAGATTTGGCTGACAAGGTCGTAAGGCGGCGGAAACAACGCCACGTTTTGGGACAGTGCCGCCGACACTGACGTTGAGGCCGCTTGTCGGGATGGAAGCGACCGGCGCGCCGTGTTGGGCAAAATAGGCGCCGATCATCTGCACCTCTCCTGAGCCGAGGCTTGTTGTCACCACAGGGGGCACCTCGGGAAGCGTCGGCGCGGCTGGCTGCGGCACGGCTGTTGTCGAGGGGGACGGTGTCGGCGGCAGGTCGGCTTGCCATTTCGGCCGAGAGCTGCTGCTGCAGTAACATCTGTTCTTCCGAATCGATAGCCTCGGAGCGCCCAGCTTGCGCTCCCTCCTTCCTTGCGGCCTTCGTCTCGGAGCCATCGCTTGCCTCGGCGGGAGAGGTCCCCACGCGGGCAGCGCGACTCAAGACGTTGTCAGAGGCATCCAGGCCGAAATTATTGCCGAGCCCTAGCTCGCGGCTGCTGAGCCCGAGGGGAAGATCGTCGCTGCCAGGGGTGCCGATCCCTTTGGTGAGACCGAGGCCGATGGGCGCGCGGCTGACGCCGAGGCCGCTGGTGCCATGCCCACCGCCAAGGCTCTGACTCATCGCTCCGCGTCCGGTGCCTTCACCGGTGCCCACGCCCAAGCCGGCGTGGCCCAGGCCGGCGCCGAGGCTGCCGCCAAGGCCTGCATGGCCAAGGTCCCCGCCGCCCAGGGACATTCATGCCGCCGCCTGCGGAAGCAGGGGTCGAAACCGCTAGGGCCAGGGCAAGCCCTGCATCTGTGCATCATTGCCCTCTCCACGCCATCCACGCCCTCGGTTCTCGTGCGAAGGGAACGCGTTCTCAGAAGGGAACGCATTCTCATTTGGGGGAGTTCGGGATTGAATCGTAGAGGGGCCTCGCCACTTTGTCTCGGATTTGGGCAAGAACGGTCAAAAAAGCGCACTGGCGAGGAGGCGTCCTTTTTGCTAACGCTCCTGCCGCAATTGGCAATTACGGCTATCGGGGGGGTGGCCTAAGGGCTGTCACGCATCAATTCCGGCAATTCAGAGTTATATCGGCAGCGACGCAAAAATGTTGCAGTCGCGAGATGGATCGTTGACAATTGTCGCAGTGCAAAAAGGCCCGTTAGCGGGGAACAAACGGATGAACGAGATGTCATTGGCAGCGGTGGCGCCCGACCGGGGCACCTTGAAGGACCTTTACCAGATCGGCGAAATCCCGCCGCTCGGACACGTGCCGGCAAGCATGTATGCTTGGGCCATCCGCAAGGAACGCCACGGCGAGCCCGACCAGGCGATGCAGATCGAAGTGCTGCCGACCTGGCCGCTCGATTCGCACGAAGTGCTCGTGCTCGTGATGGCCGCTGGCGTCAACTACAACGGCGTGTGGGCCTCGCTCGGCAAGCCGATGTCGACGCTCGACGTGCACAAAAATCCCTATCACATCGCCGGCTCGGACGCGTCCGGCATCGTGTGGGCCGTCGGCTCAAAGGTGAAGCGGTGGAAGGTCGGCGATGAGGTCGTCATCCACTGCAACCAGGACGACGGCGACGATGAGGAGTGTAACGGCGGCGACCCGATGTTCTCGCCCTCGCAACGCATCTGGGGCTACGAGACGCCTGACGGTTCCTTCGCCCAGTTCGCCCGTGTGCAGGACCGCCAGCTCTTGGAGCGGCCGAAGCATCTCACCTGGGAAGAGGCAGCCTGCTACACACTCACCCTTGCCACCTCATATCGCATGCTGTTCGGCCATCGGCCGCATACGCTGAAGCCAGGCCATAACGTGCTGGTGTGGGGCGCCTCAGGCGGCCTCGGCTCGATGGCGGTGCAGCTCATCGCCACCACCGGGGCCAACGCCATCGGCGTCGTGTCCGACGACGAGAAGCGCGACTTCGTCATGTCGCTCGGCGCAAAGGGCGTGATCAACCGCCACAACTTCAAATGCTGGGGGCAGATGCCGACGGTTGGCACGCCCGAATACGATGTTTGGCTGAAAGAGGTGCGCAATTTCGGCAAGGCGATCTGGGAGATCACCGGCAAGGGCGTGAACGTCGACTGCGTGTTCGAACATCCCGGCGAGGCGACCTTCCCGGTCTCCTGCTTCGTGGTGAAGCGCGGCGGCATGGTCGTGTTCTGCGCCGGCACCACCGGCTACAACCTCACCATGGATGCGCGCTATGTGTGGATGCATCAGAAGCGCGTGCAAGGCTCGCACTTCGCCCATCTGCTGCAAGCAAGCCAGGCGAACAAGCTCGTGGTCGAGCGGCGCATCGATCCTTGCATGTCGGAAGTGTTTCCCTGGGAGCAGATCCCCAAGGCGCATATGCGGATGATGAAGAACCAACATCGCCCCGGCAATATGGCGGTGCTGGTCTCGGCGCCTTGCACCGGCCTTCGCACCTTCGAGGACGTGATCGAAGCCAGCAACCAGATGCATGGCGGCTAGCATTGGCGCGTCACCCCGGCGAAAGCCGGGGTCCAGGTCTTATTTGCGCTTCGCGCAGCTGGATTCCGGCTTGTGCCGGAATGACGTCGAGTTTCCGAATTCAGGTTTGACTTTGACGCCCTTGCGCGGTTTTTTGCCCGCGGGTGCAACACCATTGCTGTTCTGAGGAACTCTACCGGTGTCCGGGGCTAGCGAAACCAAGGCCGACAGCACGTCGAGCCACATTGCCGATCTCATTCCACTTCTAGACTCGGCGGCAGAGGCCGCCGGTACGCTGCGCGACCGCTGCCGCGATGCCGTCGCAGGCAAGGTCGGCCAGGGCGGCAAAATCGACGGCGACGCGCTCGAGCGCGAGCAGCACGCGGCGCATGGACTTGCGTGGATCGCAACCTATGCCGAGGCGCTCAATCAGGTCGCAAGCTATGCGCGCCGCATGTCGGACGAAGGCCGCTTGGGCGAGATAGAAGCTTTGCTCGCGCAGATCGGCGCCGCCGAATATGCCTCGCAGCTGGCCGGCGGCGTGGTGATGAGCCAAGGCGAGATCGCGCGCACGCATGAGCTTGGCGTGTCCGAGAAGGACCAGACGGCGTTTGTCTCCGCCAATGTCCGCGACCTCATCGCCGGCACCACCCCCGCCACCCGCGCCCGCGCCATAGCGCTGATCTGCAGCTCGCAAGGTGCAGTGTCGTATGGCGATACCGGCCTCGACGAGACGATCACTGCCATGCGCGAGGAGATGCACCGCTTCTCGGAAGCCGAGGTCGTGCCTCATGCGCAAGAGTGGCACCTGAAGGACGAGTACGTGCCGATGGAGCTGATCGGCCAGATGGCCGAGCTCGGCGTCTTCGCGCTCACCCTGCCCGAGGAGTATGGCGGGCTTGGCCTGGGCAAGGAGGCCATGTGCGTCGTGTCAGAGGAGCTCTCCCGCGGCTATATTGGCGTGGGCAGTCTCGGCACGCGGTCTGAGATCGCCGAGGAGCTGATCCTGAACGGCGGCACCGACGCCCAGAAGCAGGAATGGCTGCCGCGGATCGCGAGCGGCGAGATCCTGCCCACGGCGGTGTTCACCGAGCCCAATACCGGCTCTGATCTCGCCTCGCTCACTACCCGCGCGGTGAAGGACGGCGATGTCTATCGCATTACTGGGCAGAAGACCTGGATCACCCACGCCGCCCGCGCCGACCTCATGACCGTGCTCGCCCGCACCAACCCGAATGAGAAGGGCTATCGCGGGCTCTCCATGTTCTTGGCACCGAAGCGGCGTGGCACCGACGACAATCCTTTCCCTGCCGAAGGCATGACCGGCGGCGAGATCCAGGTGCTCGGTTATCGCGGCATGAAGGAGTTCGACATCTCCTTCGATGGCTTCACGGTTCCCGCCGACAATCTACTCGGTGCGGTCGAGGGCCAGGGCTTCAAGCAGCTGATGCAGACCTTCGAGGCGGCGCGCATCCAGACCGCTGCGCGTGCCATCGGCGTTGCCCAGGCAGCGCTCGATCTGGGCTTGAGATACGGCACCGAGCGCATCCAGTTCGGCAAGCCGATCGTGAGCTTCCCGCGCGTTTCCGACAAGCTCGTTATGATGGCGGCCGAAATCCTGCTTGCCCGCCAGCTCACTTATTTCGCCGCACGAGAGAAGGATGCCGGCCGCCGCTGCGATCTCGAAGCGGGCATGGCCAAGCTGCTCGCCGCGCGCGCCGCCTGGGCTGCCGCCGACAATGCGCTGCAGATCCACGGCGGCAACGGCTTCGCGATTGAATATCCGGTGAGCCGCGTGTTGTGCGACGCACGCATCCTGTCGATCTTCGAGGGCGCCGCCGAGATCCAGGCCCACGTCATCGCCCGACGCCTGCTTGAAGAAAGAATCTAAACGCCAAGGTCGGCGTTCAGCTTGTGTCGCTTTGCTCCACCCGCCAGGCAAGATTGCCGTGCTATGGTCATGGCATTGCCAGAAGACGCCATAAATTCTGCAAACGTGGAGGAGACGCATGGGTAACGTGAAAGTGGTGGTTGCCGCGATGGCCGCGCTCGCCCTGGGGACGGCTTCAGCCTACGCCATCGAGGTCAGCAAGAAGATCAACGCGCCGGCTGTGCCGCCAAAGGTCTGGGCCATTGCCGGAGATTTCTGCGCCATCAAGGACTGGCACCCGCTGGTCGCCGATTGCAAGGAGACCGAGGAGGGGGGCACCACCTTCCGCACCCTCACGCTCAAGAACGGCGGCACCATCAAGGAGAAGCTGCTCGAGTCCGACGATACCAGCTACAGCTACGAGATCATCGATAGCCCGCTGCCGGTGAAGAACTATAAGGCGAAGCTTCACGTCGAGGAGGACGAGAGGGACCCGCAGCGCACGACTATCTTCTGGGAAGCGACGTTCGACGCCAATGGCGTCTCCGACGACGATGCCAAGAAGAAGATCACCGATATCTTCACGAGCGGACTCAAGGGCATAAAGCAGAAAGTCCTTCCGCCTGAGCAAAGCGACTCAACCGCGCATTGACCGTCGACCGGATACCTAAACGGTCGATCCTCATCACCGGCTGCTCGTCGGGAATCGGGCTTTGCGCCGCTGAGACCCTGAAGGCGCGCGGTTGGCGCGTGTTCGCCACGGCGCGGAAGGCCGAAGACATCGCCCGTCTCAAGGATAAGGTCGGGGTCGAGAGTCTTTACCTCGACTATACAGAGCCTGACTCGATTGAAGCGGCGGCGAAGCATGTGCTCGCGGCGACGGACGGAAGGCTCACCGCGCTGTTCAACAATGGCGGCTACGGCCAGCCCGGTGCGCTCGAAGATATCAGGCCGCAAGTGCTTCGCGCCCAGTTCGAGGCGAACGTGTTCGGCTGGCACGATCTCACCCGCCGCGTCATTCCAGCGATGCGCGCGAACGGCGGGGGCCGGATCGTGTTCTGCTCCTCGGTGCTCGGGCTCATCGCGGCGCCCTATCGTGGCGCCTATTCAGCCTCGAAATTTGCTGTCGAGGCCCTGGCCGACACGCTGCGCATGGAGCTTTCCGGCTCCGGCATCCATGTGGCGCTGATCGAGCCTGGTCCTATCGCCACCCGCTTCGTCGAGCACGCCATCGAGGCGTATCGGCGCAACGTCGATCTCGAAGCCTCGCACCACCGCGACACCTACAAGGTTCGCATCGCCCGCATGGAGCAGGGCGGCAAGCAGACGTTCAAGCTCGGCCCTGAGGCCGTTGCCTCCAAGCTGGTGCATGCTTTGGAGAGCCGGCGGCCCAAATTTCGCTACTACGTCACCCTCCCGAGCTACGCAGTGGCTCTGTTACGCAGGATGCTGCCTCCGGGTGCCCTCGACGCCGTAGCCAGGCGGAACTAGAATTCGCCTACGGCGCCGAACGCCCGCCTCGCCCAAGCGTTACAACCCATGAAAAAGCCGCCGGCCAGGGATCAGCCATGCATACACTGACGGCCTATGTCATTCCGTTTGCCCTTGCGGCCGTCGCCACCGTGCTGTTGCTCGGCCTATGGAACATGATGCGTGGCGGCAGCCCCAACCTCAGCCAGACCTTGATGCGCTGGCGCGTGGTGCTGCAATTCATCGCCCTTTGCCTCGTCATGGCGGCCATCTACTTCTCTGGCAAGTATTGAGTCCGGTGATTGTTCCCGTTCACGAAGGCTTGACCCTCCTTTGGGGCCAGTTAGGCTAGCCGTTAACTCTTCTAGGAATTCGTGCGAGCGTGGCGGTGGGCAATGGTCGTTCTCAGCAAGATTTACACACGCACCGGCGACGACGGGACGACAGCGCTCGGCTCAGGACGGCGGGTGGCGAAATACGACCTTCGCGTCGAATGCTACGGCACGCTCGATGAGACCAACGCCGCAATAGGCCTTGCCCGGCTGCATACGCAATCGGACCAAGCGCTCGACGCCATGCTCGCGCGCATCCAAAACGATCTGTTCGATCTCGGCGCCGAGCTCTGCTACCCCGACGATAGCAAGGATGCGCGCGGGCGATTGTCGGTGTCGGATGCGCAGGTCGAGCGGCTCGAAGGCGAGATCGACGTTCTCAACCGCG
>DATFVP010000186.1:0-3109 GCA_035260285.1 Methyloceanibacter sp. | reverse complement strand
GGTGAGGCTGTGGGCCGGATGCCGCGCATCGCCGCGGCGATTCTGCCGGCGCACATAGGTGATGGTGGCGTCGGGACGCTCGCTCTTCACTTTGAGCGCGGCAATCAGCGCGTCCTCCGCATCGACGGCGACGCGGTCGGCTTTGCCCTTGGCGACGAGGCCCACGGTGTAATGACCCGGCACGTTCTCAACCTTCCCCCTTGGAGCATAGTCCCGCAACGAAAAATGTCCATGCGCCGACGCCTCTGCGCCGTGGCCCTACCCTTATGCATATCAGGCGTGGATGGAGCGTCGCCCGGCCTTGAGCTATTCTCAAGCGTCCCTGACTTCGCCGGTTGCTGGAAGGTGTCTGGGGCGAAGGTCAGGAGGGTTGCGGCTCGGCCACAGGCTTGGTGGGTGCAGCCGTGACAAGCTCGCGCGTCACCGCCTTGCGATAGCCGAAACGGTCGATGTATGGGCCAAGGCGCTCGATGATCTTCCGCTTGAGCTCGACTGGCATCTCGTATTCGGAGACGCGATGCTCCTTCTGCGCGTCGAGATAGACCTGCATCGGCGCCTTGGCGGCGGCGAAGTCGCCGATGTCGAGACGCGCATAGATGTCGCGCATGGTTGAGAGCGGGTCCTTGATCAGGTCCTCGTAGCGGAGCTCGATCAGGCGCCCTTTGGGGATCACGTGGCGATCGGCTTCGTAGTCGTCGGTCAGGCGCACGAACATGTCGAGGACGTAGTCGTCGAGCCAGCTGTCGAGATAAGGCGGATTGTGCAGCCCTTGCACCGAATAGAGTGCGCGCCACAGCTTCACCGTGGAGGGAAAAACTTTCAACGGGTTGCGGGAGAGATAGATGTAGCTCGCATCGGGAAAGAGCTTGGTGAGGAGCTTGAGCCGCGCGGCGTTGGCCGGGGTCTTCATCACCAGAGGCTTGCCGCCATGCTTCAGCGACAGCCTGCGGTAGAACCACATATAGGCGTCGGCCCATTTCTTCTTGTCGGCCTCTGAGAGGCCGTTGAAGTCGAGATAGTCGCTGTCGGCGGGCCCAAAGCGCGGCCAGGCGTGGGTGACGTAAGGCGTCCCCTCGCCCAGCATTAGCATGCCGAACTCTTCCTCCTGCGGCCGGTCGAAGCCCACCGGCACGTCGTCTTGCGGGCGCTTCTTGGGCAACAGCACTTTCATGATCTTGGGCAGTGTGTTCTCGGTCAGAAGAAAGTGGTGCGGGAAGAAGCATTCATAGGTGGTCGGGTAGGCAAGGTTCGGATCGACCGAGAAGAGGTCGTGCAGAAAAGTCGTGCCGGTCCGCCAATGGCCGATCACGAAAACCGGCGGCTGGAGCGGCAGCGCCTCGGCGGCACGGCGATATTTCGCTTCCGAGATCCGATAGAGCACCGAGTTCCACGGAACCCAAAGGAACAGCGCCAGCACATCGGGGAGGCAATTGAGCGTGAAGCTGTAATGCCCTCGCTTGAACAGCTTCAGAAGCGCGCGGAGCCGCATGCCGAACCAGAAATAGATCAGGCGGCCGCCGTAGCGGTGGATGGTGAACGCGGGCATGCGAGGCTTAGCCCGCGCTCTTCGCCGGAAGCCTTCATGCTCCTCAAAGGGCTGTTTCTCGTAGTCCGGCACGCGCTTCCAATCCCCAAGCGGTGAGAAGGTGGTCTCGAAAGCGTGTTAGCCGTGATCTGCGACGAAAGGAAGACTTTTGCTCTGGTTCGTCCGCGCGTGCCTGGAGGGTGGCGTGGTCAGCCCTGCAACGCGGCCTTCACTGCCGCGGCGAGCTCCTTCAGGTCGAAGGGCTTCTGCAGGAACATGAAGTCCTCCTTCTCCGACAGGTTACGGCGGAAGGCGTCCTCGGCGTAGCCGGAGATGAAGATGATCTTCACGTCGGGGCGCTCGCTCCTGAGATGCTTCATCAGAGTGGGACCGTCCATCTCGGGCATGACCACGTCGCTGACCACAAGGTCCACATCGCCGTTGTAGCTCGTGAACATCTCGAGCGCCTCGGTGCCGGTGGTGGCCTCGAGCACGTGATAGCCGCGCTGGCCAAGCGCGCGGGCGGCGAAGCTGCGCACCGCGTCCTCGTCCTCGACGAGCAACACCGTGCCGCGGCCGGTTAGATCCTTCGGCTGCTCGCGGCGAGCAAGCGCTGGCGCGCGGGCTGGCTCGGCCTCGCCGGCGGCCTCCACATAACGCGGCAGGTAGACGCGCATCACCGTGCCCTGGCCAAGCTCGCTGTCAGGAATGATGTGGCCTCCGGTTTGCTTGACGATGCCGTAGACGGTGGAGAGGCCAAGCCCGGTGCCGCGCCCGACTTCCTTGGTCGAGAAGAACGGCTCGAACATCTTCTGCATCACCTCTGGCGCCATGCCGGTGCCGGTGTCGCTCACCTCGATCAAGACATATTCGCCTGGCGGCACTCGATGCTGGCCGAGCGCAAGCGAGTCGCGCTCGCCGACATTGGCGGTGCGGATGACGAGCTTGCCGCCGTCAGGCATGGCATCGCGCGCGTTCACCGCGAGGTTGATGATCACCTGCTCGAACTGATGCAGATCTGCCTTCACCGGCCAGATGTCGCTGCCGCTGTCGAGCTTCAGCTCGATGTTCTCGCCGAGCAGGCGTCCGAGCAGGATCGACAGCTCCGACAGCACGTCGCCAAGCTGCAGGCGCTCAGGCCGCAAAGTCTGCTGGCGAGAGAAGGCGAGGAGCTGACGGACGAGCCCTGCGGCGCGGTTCGCGTTCTGCTTGATGTTCATGATGTCCTGGAAGGCAGGATCGGTCGGGCGGTGGTTCATCAGCAGGAAGTCGGAGAAGCCGATGATCGCCGTCAGCATGTTGTTGAAGTCGTGCGCGATGCCGCCCGCGAGCTGGCCGATGGCCTGCATCTTCTGGCTCTGGGCGATCTGCATCTCGAGCGCGCGCTGCTGCGTGGTGTCGATGGCGTAGGCGATCGCCGCCTCGCTCTCACCCTCGGCCCGTTCGACCGGGCTCAGATAGACGCGGCCGCTCCGCTCCTTGTCGCCCTCAAAGGCGACGTCGACCGGCTCGATCAAGCCTTGGCCCGCGATGGCCGCATCGAGAGCCTTGCGCAAGGCCTCGGCGTCATCGGCGTCGGCAAGT
>DATFVP010000185.1:0-2980 GCA_035260285.1 Methyloceanibacter sp. | reverse complement strand
GCCATGATGTCTTTCGCCAAAAAGTAGTTGAGCATGGTGCGGATGGTGGCGATGACAGCGAGTTTTGAGATGTCGTCCCAGGTTGGCGCCACCGCCGTGCGCAAGATGTCGGCGGCAAGCGCAAATTCGAGCCCGAGTAAGATCCAGGTGGCGAATCGGAGCCAGATTTGGCGTCCTTCCAACCCCGTCGCTTGGCCGTTGGCGATCGCCTTTAACAGGGCTGCCATGGCCTGCAACGCGCCGAAAGCGACGACGAACACTGCGCCGCACTCAATGACAAGCGCAACGTAGCTCGCGATCAGATTGAATTTGTCTGCGAGCGCCGCGTCCAAGCCCCTCAATCCCAATAAGGTGTCAACCACCCCACTACAATTGTGAAACGCGCGTGCATGGCCCGCAAGGGAGAGAGACGGCTTGACCACAAGCTAAAGGGCGAAGGAAAGCGCCGACCCCCGGTCAGCGATCCATTTCGACATAGTCCTCGAAGAACCGCGTCTCAGCGTATCGCTCCGAGGCGTAGGTGACCAGGATCGTGCCACGCTCGAACTCGCTCAGCATCAGCCAGGTGCCGGGTCCGAGATGCGCCGCCCCTGTCGCAGGCGTGAGGCGATGCTCCTCGAGACCGGCTGCGGTGCGCGCCGTTATCAGGCAGGAGCCTTGCGCGACGATAATCAACTCATCGCAGGAGACGGCGTGACCGGCACGGGTCTTGCCGGTCGGCACGTCAGAGATGATGAAGCTCCGCACCGGCACGAAGGGCAAGCCACCGTCAACCTCGACGATGCGCATGTTTCCGCGCGCGTCGGAATGCTCCTGGATGTTCACGAATTTCAGGCCGCGGCTGGCCATGTCTCACAAATGCTCCCTGCAAACTCCATACGACATTCTGCCATCGGCGCGGGCAAGAGTCTCCACCATGTGTTGCAGGAGGCAACGGCGACCCGCCGCTGGCCTCACGCCGTTTTCGCCATATCGCGCAGCTTGAACTTCTGGATCTTGCCCGTGGAGGTTTTGGGCAGCTCGGTGAACACCACCCGGCTCGGGCATTTGAAGCGGGCGAGCTTCTTCTTGCAGTAGTCGATGATCTCGGCCTCGGTCACCTCAGCTCCAGGGCGCTTCTCGATGAAAGCGCAAGGCGTCTCGCCCCATTTGGCGTCGGGCTTCGCCACCACGGCGGCGGCAGCGACCGCCGGGTGCTTATAGAGCACGTCCTCGACCTCGATGGAGGAAATGTTCTCGCCGCCGGAGATGATGATGTCCTTGGAGCGGTCCTTCAACTGGATGTAGCCGTCAGGGTGAAGCACGCCGAGATCGCCGGAATGGAACCATCCTCCGGCGAAGGCTTCCTTCGTCGCCTTCTTGTTCTTGAGGTATCCCTTCATCACGATGTTGCCGCGGAACATGACCTCGCCGAGCGTCTCTCCGTCGGGGGTGACCTGCTGCATGGTTTCGGGGTCCATCACGTCGAGGCCTTCGAGCGCCACGTAGCGCACCCCTTGGCGCGCCCGCTTCGACAGGCGCTCCTCAGGCGGCAGCGCGTCCCATTCCTCATGCCACTCATTGATGGTTGCAGGCCCATAGGTCTCGGTGAGCCCGTAAAGATGGGTGAGTTCGAAGCCTGCTTCAGCCATGGCGCCGAGCACGGCCTCCGGCGGCGGGGCAGCGGCATGGTTGAAGGCCACGCGATGATTGAAATTCCGCCTCTCGTCCTCCGTGGCGTTGAGCAAGACGGACATGACGAAGGGCGCGCCGGAGAGGTGCGATACCTTGTGATCGGCGATCGCGTCATACATCGGCTTCGCCCGCACCGAGCGGAGGCAGACATGGGTGCCGGCAACCACCGACAACGACCAGGGAAAGCACCAGCCGTTGCAGTGGAACATCGGCAGGGTCCACAGATACACCGAATGTTGGCCCATGCCGGTGGCGATGGTGTTGGCGTAGCACATCAGAGCCGCGCCGCGATGGTGATAGACGACGCCCTTGGGGTTGCCGGTGGTGCCGCTCGTATAGTTGAGCGAGATGGCGTTCCACTCATCGCTCGGCATGTCCCACGCAAAGTCAGGGTCGCCGCCGGCGATGAACTCCTCATAGTCGAGATCGCCGATGCGCATCCCTTCGACTCCGCATTCAAGGTCCCGGTAGTTGACGGCGAGCGGCTGTACGCTCGTCTGTGCGAGCGCCTCCTTGATCACCGGTGCAAACTCGGTGTCGACAATGAGGAGCTTGGCGTCGGCGTGATCGAGCATGAAGGCGATGATCGGCGGATCGAGCCGCGTATTGATGGAGTGCAGCACGGCACCTGTCATGGGCACGCCGTAATGGACTTCAAGCATGGCCGGGGTGTTAGCGAGCATCACCGAGACGGTGTCGTTTTTGCCGATGCCGCGCGCGG
Organism: Methyloceanibacter sp.; assembly: GCA_035260285.1. Lineage (GTDB taxonomy): Bacteria > Pseudomonadota > Alphaproteobacteria > Rhizobiales > Methyloligellaceae > Methyloceanibacter. Next base: position 585 of record DATFVP010000185.1, on the reverse strand, counting down.
CAAGGGCCGAGGCAAGCCTCCGCGAGCGGGCATAGAACTCGGTATAGGAATAGCGCCGCTTGCCGTGGATGATGGCCGGATGATTGGGGAACGTGCTGGCCGACCGCTCGAGAAACACCAGCGGCGTCAACGGCTGGTAGTTTGCGGCGTTTTTGCCGAGATCGGTGTCGTAGGGGCTCGCCATGGCCCGCCTTGGGTACGTTTCCTGTTGCACCCTAGCGAAGCTTAAGCCTTCCGATCAATTCCCCTCGTGGAGGAGGGTGAGATTTAGCCCCTCGAATAGTAGGCGAGCGTCACCGCGACGGCGCCGGCCGCGAAGACCTAAACCAGATAGAGAATTTCGCCTGTGCCCATGGTGCGCCTCGTCATGCGCTAGGGTCGGGGAAAGAGGGCTACGGGGCCTTGATCCTGATCAAAACCCGGCCGTGGGCGAGACGGTGGACCGGCGACTAGCCCTGCGGCTCGCGCTTGAGATCCTTCAGCTTGGCGAACACCGAATCGACGTCGGGGACGTCTTCCTCCTCTTCCGGTGCGGCCATGGCTTCGCGCGCCTCCTGCGCCAGAGCGGTTGCCATTGACCGCTCG
>DATFVP010000184.1:0-2059 GCA_035260285.1 Methyloceanibacter sp. | reverse complement strand
CGTCCTAGTCAGCGCCGTCGATGGCACCACCGTTGCCGGTGGGGTGATCACCTGGGCGCAATCTGGCGCCTCTGCCGTGGGTGATAATGTCTTCGTGCTCGACCGGGAGTTGCTGGCCCGCGGCCTTTGCTCCGATCTCGGGAATTCTCCAGCCGACCTCGCCGAATTTCATCGGCGCGCGCAAGAGGCCGCAATTTTGCTGCGTTCCGTGGGGATTCCTGTCCTCATCGAAATCTGAACAAAAAAAAATTTCCAAAAGCCGGCTGACACGGGAAATAATCCCGGCAACCCAAGGGGGAGACTTCAGGGCATGAGTGACCTGAACTGGGCGGCTAGTTTTCTGCCGCTTACCGGGGCTGGGTTCGGCGTGGGCTTCCTGGTCGGACTGACTGGGGTCGGCGGCGGCGCATTGATGACGCCGCTACTCATCTCGAGCTTCGGCGTGAGCCCGCAGGTCGCCGTTGGCACCGATCTCCTCTACGCGTCAATCACCAAGACTGCGGGAAGCTGGCGCCACCATATGTCGGATCATGTGGAGTGGCCTATCGTGTTCCGGCTCGCCGCCGGCAGCATTCCGGCGTCGCTTCTCCTGCTTGCGGCCATCGCCTTCATCCCGCTCAACACCGCGACGCTCGCCCATTGGATCCGGCTTGGCCTTGTCGTCGCCCTCCCGCTGAGCGGTCTTGCCATCGTTTTGTACCCCTTGCTGGCAAAAACGCCCGAGCGATCGGCCGACGGCAAGGAGCCGCCGCGCACTCTCCCAACGGTGCTGTTTGGCGTTGCGTTAGGGCTCCTCGTGACCCTGACCTCGGTCGGCGCCGGCGCCATCGGCGTATCGGTGCTCGCGGCTCTTTATCCGCATCTGCCTGCCAAGCGCATCGTAGGCAGCGACGTCGCTCATGCCGTGCCACTGACACTTGTCGGCGGCCTTGGCCATTTGGGGCTCGGCCATGTCGATATGGGACTCCTTGCTGCTCTGCTCGCGGGATCGATCCCCGGCATCCTGCTCGGCGCCCGTCTCGCTGGCGTCGCTCCGGAATGGATCCTGCGGCCGGTGCTCGGCATTATGCTCTGTTACGCGGCCTGGATCCTGTTCAATAAGTAGCGGCGCACGGGTTGTGTGAGGCGCTATTGTGGGCTTCCCCTCGAGGCAGAAAATATGTCCCAGACGGCGATGAACATCGCCGCGATCGTGGGCCCGATGACAAAGCCGTTGAGGCCGAAAATGGCGATGCCTCCGAGCGTCGAAATCAGCACCACAAAATCTGGAAGCTCGGTATCCTTGCCGACCAGGAATGGCCGCAAGAGATTGTCCACGAGGCCGATAACGAAGGCGCCGAACGCGATCAGAACCACGCCCTCCCAAATGGCACCCGTCGTCAGGAAATAGATGGCCACCGGCACCCACACTGCGGCGGCGCCGACTGCAGGCAACAGCGAGAACAAGCCCATCACCACGCCCCACAGCACCGGAGCGTGGATGCCGAGCACCCAGAAGATGAATCCGCCGAGAGCGCCTTGCACGATGGCCACAAGCAAGGTGCCCTTGAACATGGCGCGGGTGACGATGGTGAATTTGGTGAAGATCTCGCGCTTCTGGTCGGCGGGGAGCGGGATCGCATCCTTGATGCGCCTGGACAGCGCCGCCCCGTCGCGCAGAAAGAAGAACAAGAGATAGAGCATGATGAACAGGCTGATGATGAAGTTTGCCGTGCCCTTGCCGACGCTGAGCGCCTGCGCCGCGATGACCTTGCTGCCCTGAACCAGGGCAGCCGAAAAGCGCGATTGGATTGCGCTTAAGTCGGTCAAGCCGAGGCGGTCCAGGATATCGGTCGCCCAGGTCGGCAAGGCGTCGATGACCTGCTTGATAGCCTGGCCGAAATCCGTCTGACCGGCCTCGATCGTCTCGTACAGGTTCGTTGCTTCCTGCAGCAGCGATGCGGCCGTCAGCGTCAAGGGCAGGATCACCATGGTCACGATGATCAGCACGCTCGCGATGGCGGCGAGGTTGGAATGCTGCCCCATGGAGATCGACAGCCGGCGATAGAGCGGCGCAAAC
>DATFVP010000183.1:0-16510 GCA_035260285.1 Methyloceanibacter sp. | reverse complement strand
CGCGGCTACCAGATGTTTCCCGTGCTCGATGCCGGACAGATCGAGACGGCGAAGCGCTTTGCCAGCGGCCCGCCTCGGGATTTCGCTCCGGGCGAGACCGTGTTCGCTGTCGGCGAACGGAACGTGCCGTCCTGGCTCGTGCTCAAGGGCAGCATCGACGCGATTGGTCGCGACGGTCGTGGTGTTGAAACGCACATAACGACGCATCACGCCGGACAGTTTTCCGGCGAGCTCAGTCAACTCGCGGGGCGTCAATCGCTCGCCATGGGAAAGGCCGGTACCGACGGCGCTACGGCGATTCCGTTCGACGATGCACATGTGCGCGCGCTGATGATCGGCTCGGCGGAGATCGGCGAGATCATGATGCGCGCCTTCATTCTACGCAGGGTTGGGCTTATTGACGAGGGGAAGGCCGGGTCTACGCTGGTTGGAACGGCCGGAAACCCTGATCTTGCGCGCATCGAAGGCTTCCTTGCCCGGAACGGTTACCCCTACATGGTTCTCGATCCCGAGGAGGATCAGGAGGCGGGTGCGCTGCTCGACCGCGCTGGTATCTCCGCCGACGAGCTTCCGGTGATGTTCTGTCCCAACGGCCAGGTGCTGCGGCGCCCGAATGAAAGCGAGGCCGCGGCCTGTCTCGGCATCCTCCCGAACCTCGACCTCGACAAGCTCTATGACGTGGCCGTGGTCGGTGCGGGGCCGGCGGGTCTCGCCGCGGCGGTGTACGCGGCCTCGGAGGGGCTGTCGGTGATGGTATTCGACACGCGCGCCTTTGGCGGCCAGGCCGGCGCGTCTGCGCGCATCGAGAACTATTTCGGCTTCCCGACCGGGATCAACGGCATGAAGCTGACGGCGCGGGGCTTCAACCAGGCACTCAAATTCGGCGCCGAGGTGGCCATTCCGCTGGAAGTGAAGAAGCTCGATTGCGGCGGACAGGCCTCGCGCTCCTGTCACTCGCTCATGCTCGAACTCAACGACGGCGCGGCGGTGCGGGCGAAGACCGTCGTGATCGCCTCGGGCGTGCGCTACCGCAGGCCGGACATTCCAAATCTCGCCGATTTCGAGGGAGCAGGGGTGTCCTATTGGGCGACCTATGTCGAGGCGAAGCTTTGCGAAGGAGAGGAGGTTGCGCTGGTCGGCGGCGGCAATTCGGCCGGGCAGGCGGTGGTGTTTCTCGCGCCAAAGGTGAAGCATCTGCATCTCGTGGTGCGCGGGGAAGGACTTGAGGATTCCATGTCGCGCTACCTCATCGAACGCATCGACGCGCTGCCCAACGTCACCTTGCATAAACGGACCGAGATCGTTGGCCTCGAGGGCGAGCCGCGAAAGCGGCTCACAGCGGCTACCTTCCGCGACCGGGACAGCGGCGAGACGCATCGCTGTCCGCTCCACCATGTGTTCCTGTTCATCGGCGCCGACCCCAACACCGCCTGGCTTGAAGATTGTGTCGCGGTCGACGGCAAGGGCTTCGTGGTGACCGGAGTGAGCGCGAGCGAAAGGCCGCGGCCGCTTTTGTCGCTCGAAACGAGCTGGCCTGGCGTTTTCGCCATCGGCGATGTGCGCGCCGGCTCGACCAAGCGAGTGGCGGCAGCTGTGGGCGAAGGCGCCGCGGTCGTGGCGCAGATCCACAGCGTGCTTGGGGCTGAGTAGACTTAAGTCAGCGCGCGGATCTTGAACGGCAGTCCGCCTTTGGGGCAGAGCGTCACGGTGGCGTGGATCTTCGCCGGCTGCGGCCCGATATAGTCAGGCGTGAATTTCCGCAAGAGCTGGACCAGCGCGAGAGTGTTCTCGATCTGCGACAGCGCGCCGCCGATGCAGGCGCGTTTGCCGGCGGCAAACGGCAGGTATGAGTACTTCACCCGCTTCTTCGCCCGCTCCGGCGCGAAGCGCTCGGGATCGAACGTCTCAGGCTCCTCCCAATATTTCAGGCTGTGATGGGCGATATAGGTGAGGATCACCACCTTGTCGCCGGCCTTGATCTTATGGCCGCCGATCTCGTCGTCGCCGGCGGCGATGCGGATCAGCGCCCAGATCGGCGGGAACAGACGCATGGTTTCCTGGATCACCATGCGCGTGTAGGAGAGCTGCTGCACCTCGTTCCACTCGGGATCGCGCTCGCCGCACACGCGCCGCGCTTCCTCGCGGATGCGCTCAAGCGCCTCGGGATGCATCGACAGGAGATAGAGCGACCAGGCAAGCGTCAGCGCCGTGGTCTCGGTGCCGGCCCACAAATATTGCTTCATCTCGTCGATCACCTGCTGGCGATCGAACTCGGGAAAGTTCGGATCCGACTCGGCGTTCTCCAGCATGCGCAGGAGCGTCTTCTCGCGATGCTCGAGCACACCAGCGCCAATGACGGTATCGGGAATCGAGCCCCATACCTGCATGGCCTTGGCGGCGTTCTCCTCGGTGATCTCCTCAAGCTCGCCGCGCACGTTCTTGAGGCGGATCGACTTGTGGTTCATCACGTCGGTGTAGGTCTTGACCTGCTTGAACACGAAATGCGGATTGAACGGCATATCGCGGTCGAACAGCGCCTTGCACACCATGTCAGCGGCGAGCGTCCAGGTCTCCTCGACCATCTCGACGGTTTCGCCGGTCTCGGAAAATTTCTTCCAACGCGCCATCTTGGAGCGGATGGCATCCATCAGATAGGGGAAGTACACCTCGAACATGTTCGGGTGGAAGGCAGGCTGCTGAGGGCTGCGGATCTTCTGCCAAAGCGCACCGTCGACGGTGATCATGCTCTTGCCGAAGATCGGCCTCAGCCCGTCGAAATATTTGGTGTAGTTGTCGGCGTTCGACACGAGCACGCGCTCGGCATGGGCCGGCTCGCTCAGGAGGACGACCCGCTGGTTCTTCAGATTGATGGGGATGACGCCCCCGTATTTGTCGCTGAGCGCCATGAGAACCTGCATCGGGTTCTCTTGGTTGAGCAACGGCGTGAGCTTGAACCAGATGCTCTGCTCTTCGCCGAGTCCGTGTTCTGGAGAATAGGCGACGTTCATATCGGCCATTTTCCCCCTGGTCCCATGATTGACGAGGCGCGCGGCCGTTCGGCCAGCTTATAACCGCACAAAGTCGGGATTTGCCGGCCGTGAGATACGGCCAATTGCCTCTGTTTATCCTCAGTCTCTAGCATCCGGCGCTCGGCGTTGTCCATCTTTGGCGGCCAAATCCTGACTGCATCTTGTCGTGCGACAACCAGCCACGTCTAGACCATGATATCGGCGCCGTTAATGATTTCGATCAAGGGGCACGGCGGCGCGCCTCCGCTCAGGCGAGCGGAGGCGAAAAAAGCGGGACTTGCGCCTGTTCGTTCGAATCAAAAACGCGCTCATCCTTAACGAAGACTGCGCCTGAAGCCACGAGCGCAAGCGCATGAGGATAAAGGTGATGCTCGGCTTCGAGCACCCGAGCCGCCAGCGTCTCGGCGGTGTCGCTGGCAAGCACTGGCACGGCGGCCTGAGCCACAATCGGGCCTTCATCCATCTCGGGCCTCACAAAATGTATGGTGCAACCGCTGATCTTGCATCCTGCCGCGATGACGCGCTCGTGTGAATGGAGTCCTCTGAAGGCAGGCAGCAGCGAGGGGTGAATGTTGAGATGGCGGTCGTGCCAGCGTTCAACGAAGTCCGGCGTGTGCAGCCGCAAGAAGCCTGCGTTGCAGAGAAGCTCGACGCCCGCCTCGTTGAGCGCCGCATCAAGCGCGGCGTCGAAGGCTTCGCGCGAGGGAAAGTTCTTGTGATTGACGGTGAGCGTTGAGATGAGCGCTGCTTCTGCGCACAACAATCCTTGCGCCTGCGGCACATTGGAAATGACGAGCACGATCTCGGCCGGATAGTCGCGCTTCTTGCAGCCATTGATCAGGGCCTGCAGGTTCGAGCCGCGGCCCGAGATGAGAACTCCGACGCGCTTCCTTTTGGTCATCGCGCGAGGCTTCCGATGAAGCGTACGCCGTCTTGGCCCTGGCGCAGGTCGAGGCGGCCGAGATGCCAGGGGCTCTCACCGGCTTCGCGCAAACGTGCTTCGACCGCATCGGCCTTGGTGCGTGCGACGACGATCACCATGCCGACGCCGCAGTTGAAGGTCCTGAGCATCTCGGCATCGCCGAGCGCGGCTTCGGCCTGCAGCCAACGAAACACCGGCGGCAGGTCGAAAGAGCGGAGATTGATCTCTGCGGCGAGCGAATCTGGCAGCACGCGTGGGATGTTCTCGGTCAAGCCGCCACCAGTGATATGAGCGAGCGCCTTGATCGCCTTCGTCTCGCGCATGGCTTGGAGCAGGGGGCGAACATAGATACGCGTCGGCGTGATCAAGGCTTTGCCGAGGGTTTCACCCCGCGCGAAAGGCGCCGGATCGTTCCAGCCGAGGCCCGACCGTTCCACCACGCGGCGCACGAGCGAGAAGCCGTTCGAATGGACGCCAGAGGAGGGGAGCGCGAGGATCGCATCTCCTGCCGCAAGATCGGCACGCGGCAGAAGCTCGGCGCGCTCGACGCCACCCACGGCGAACCCGGCAAGATCGTAGTCGCCGGCGGCATAGAGGCCGGGCATTTCCGCGGTCTCGCCGCCGATCAGGGCGCAATGAGCCTCGCGGCAGCCCTCGGCGATGCCGGCAATGACGCGGGAAACCACGCCGACATCGAGCTTGCCGGTAGCGAAATAGTCGAGAAAGAAGAGGGGCTCAGCGCCCTGCACCACGAGATCGTTGACGTTCATGGCAACGAGATCGATGCCGATGCCGTCATGGGCGCCAGTCTCGATGGCGAGCTTGAGTTTGGTGCCGACACCGTCGGTCGTCGCGACCAGAAGCGGATCCTTGAAGCCGCAGGACTTGAGGTCAAACAGGCCGCCGAACCCGCCAAGGCCGCCCAAAAGTCCCGCGCGGGCCGTCTTGGCGGCAAGCGGGCCTATCGCCTTGACCAAGGCGTTGCCCGCATCGATATCGACGCCGGCGTCGCGGTAGGTGAGGGGAGCCTTGTCCGTGGATTTCGTGGGCACCCTAGCCACTCGGGAGCAAGATGCGGGTTCAAGCGCACCGGCATATCAAGCGGCGAGCCCTTGCCCGTCAAGGCCGCTGGGGCGATTGGCCAGCTCTGTGGGCCCCGCGTCGGTCACATTTGCGCGCATCCGCGGCATCTGCTGAGATGGCCCCCGGGCCAAGCCGAAAGGGTGAATAGGCTTCGGAATGCGAATGAGTGATGCAAAGCGGTTGGTGCTCGTCGCCTGTCTTGCGCTTTGCGCCGGGGCGGCGCAGGCCGAGGAAACGCCCTACACGGTTTCCAAGATCGCCGTCGACGTCACCGCCAAGAACGCCGTTGCCGCCAAGGCGGACGCGATGGCCGAGGCTGAGAAGCGCGGTCTCAATACCGTACTGCGGCGGGTCGTTCCCTTCAGCTACTATCCAAGGCTGCCTGACCTTCAGCCTGAGCAGATCGAAGGCACGGTCAACAGCCTCTCCATCCGCAAGGAGCAATATTCCACCACGCGTTACATCGCGACGCTGGATGTCATCTTCAATGAAGAGGCGGTGAAGCAACTGCTCACGAGCCTCGGCGTGCCAACCAGCGAGGAGCAGGCGCCGACGATTTCCATCCTGCCGCTTGTCATCGAAGGGAACCAGGTGAAGAGCGGGGTCAACGACCCCTGGCCCCAGGCCTGGCTAAACCTCGACCTCACGCATGGTCTTACCCCAGCGACTGTCCTGCAGCCGCGGCCAGGGCTTGAGCTTGGGATGGTGAGGGCGGTGCTGGCCGGAGACCAGGGCGCCTTTACCGCGGTGCAGGGCGACTATGGTAGCGCCCCCCTGGTCATCGCCATCGGGCAGGTAGAAGATGGCGGCCAGTTCATCACCCGCCTTGCCGGCAGCGACGGCGTCGGCCGCATCAATTACGGACGGAGCGACACCTTCGAGGGCGCCCCGCCCAAGGAAGCTGCGCAGCAGGCCGCCTCCTTCGCCTATGCCGTCCTGGAGAATCGCTGGAAGGCGACGCAGGCGTCTCCGGAGCAAGTGGCGCCGGTGCGATATGAGGAGGGCGCGCTGCCCCAAGCGGCCCCGCAGCAAGGAGAACCAGGACGTATCGTGACCGCGGTCGTGCAGTTTGCCGGCCTTAAGGAGTGGCAGCAAATCCGCGGGCGGTTAGCGCAGGTTCCAGGCCTTCAAGGGCTCGAGGTCAACTCGCTTTCGGCGCGGACAGCCTCCATCACCTTCGACTATGCGGGCTCCCTTGGCCGCCTGCAGAAGGTGCTCGCCGACAGCGGGTTTTCCTTCGAGAACGGGGAGGAGAATTTCGTCCTCCGTGTCCGCTGAGCCAAGCCTTCGATGGGGGTCATAAATCTGCTAAGTCTTAGGACTTCAATAGGTTGAGTCGAGATTCTAAAGAGCCTGGTCAAGGAGCGAAGCGCCCCGTGAATATCCCGAACACGCTGACCTTGGCGCGCATCGTGCTCGTGCCTCTGGTCATATGGCTGATCGTCACTCACGAGATGACCGCGGCTTTCGTGCTGTTCCTGCTCGCCGGCGTGTCCGACGCGGCCGACGGCTACCTTGCCAAGCGCTTCCAATGGCGCACCGAGCTCGGCTCCTATCTCGACCCGATCGCCGACAAGCTGCTCTTGATGAGCATCTACGTGACGCTCGGCTTTTCAAATCATCTGCCCGCATGGCTCGTGATCGCGGTGGTCAGCCGCGACATTCTCATCATCGGCGCCTTCCTGTTGTCCTGGGTGCTGTCGCGGCCCGTGCCCGTCCATCCGCTCATGGTCAGCAAGGCAAACACACTCGCGCAGATCGTGCTAGCAGGGCTGGTGCTTGCCGAGCTTGGCCTCGGACTTGGGCTGGAAGAGCTGGTTGCGGTCCTCATTCCGGTGACCGGAACGCTAACCATCCTCTCCGCCGGTGCCTATTTCCTGGGATGGCTCAAGCACATGGCGAGCTATGAGCCTGCGCCTGCTCCCTTGCCGTCGCGCTCCGGCAAGTCGGTTCCGCTGAAAGGCCCGGATCAGTCGCGGGTCAGGGCTTCGTGACGGTCAAGCAGCTCAGCCTCGACCTGCCGCATCGCGCGGCGCTCGGCGCGGAAGACTTCCTGGTTAGCAAATGCAATCGGGGCGCCGTCAGGCTGATCGACTCGTGGCCTAAGTGGCAGGACAACGCCCAGCTCCTCATCGGACCGGCGGCAAGCGGCAAGACGCACCTTGCCCGCGTGTGGCAGGCACGGTCGGGCGCCAAAGTGGTGTCGCCAAACGGCCTCGATATTGGCTTGCTCAATACAATGGGAGATGGGTTAACCCTCATCGTCGAGGATATCGATCGGGCTGGATATGACGAAAAGGCGCTGTTCCACCTCCTCAACCTCGCGCGCGAGAAGCGCCTGTTCGTGCTGCTCTCCGCAAGAGATGCGCCAAGCCGTCTTGATTGCACGCTTCCCGATCTCAGGTCGCGGCTGAACGCGTTGCCGGCAGTTCGTATCGGCGCCCCCGACGACGCGCTGCTGAGAACCGTGATGCTCAAGCATTTCTCGGACCGTCAGCTCGCGATCGATCCGAAGGTGCTCGATTTTCTCGCGCTCCGCATCGAACGGTCGCTTGCTGCTGCGGCGGTCGTGGTCGCGGCTATAGACCGGGCGGCGCTCGGCTCCGGCCGCAAGATCAGCCGCCAGCTCGTGGCGGAGGTCTTGGGGACGGAGGTTTCACCCGAGTAGCGAGGAGGGCTGATTGGCCATCGCCGTAACGCAAGTGATACAGTTGCCAAGGTAACATAGAGGCGCGTGGCGCTGGCCGCCGACCAGGAGATGCGAAATTAGCGAGGTTATTCATGACTTTACCGGAACAGCTGCAACCGGATGATGCGAGCGCCGGTGTTGCCTCTTTCGGGCCGAGCCGGTTTTTCAACCGCGAACTGTCCTGGCTGCATTTCAATCGCAGGGTTCTCGAGGAAGCCGAGAACGAGCGCCATCCGCTGCTCGAACGCCTGCGCTTCCTCTCCATCTCCGCCTCCAACCTCGATGAATTCTACATGGTGCGGGTGGCCGGTTTGCGTGGCCAGGTGGTCGCCGGCATCGATACGCCGAGCCAGGACGGGTTGACGCCAGCCGAGCAGCTCGACCGCATCAACCGCTTCGTCGCCGAGCTGACCGACGAGCAGCAGGAAAGCTGGGTCAAGCTCGAGGCGTTGCTGGCGGAGGCCGGAATCTTTGTGCTTCACGCAGACCAGCTGACCGATGGCGAGCGCACTTGGCTCGAGGATCATTTCCTTAGCCACATCTTCCCCGTGCTCACGCCGATTGCCGTCGACCCGGCGCATCCGTTTCCCTTCATTCCCAATTTCGGCTTCACGCTAGGACTTGAACTCGTGCGCGAGGGGTCGTTGCGCACCATGCACGCCCTGATGCCGATCCCCTCGCAGCTCACGCGCTTCATCCAACTGCCTTCGGGCGGACCGAGCGAGAGCGCGATCAGGTTCATCAGGCTCGAAACCGTGGTCGGTATTTTCGTGTCGCGCCTGTTCCCAGGCTACCGGGTCAGGAGCCAGGGTGCGTTCCGCGTGCTGCGCGACAGCGAGGTCGAGGTGCAGGAAGAAGCCGAGGATCTCGTGCGCCTGTTCGAATCGGCTCTGAAGAAGAGGCGCCGCGGCTCGGTGATCAGGCTCGAGATCGAGGCCTCGATGCCGGCACGACTCCAGCGCTTCGTGATGAAAGAGCTAAAAGTTTCCGAACGCGAGAGCTTCGTGCAAAAGGGGCTCATCGGCGTTACCGACACCGCTCAGCTCATCGCCGCCGACCGGCCAGACCTCAAGTTCCAGCCTTATATCAGCCGCTTCCCAGAGCGCATCCGCGAGCACAGCGGCGACTGCTTCGGCGCCATTCGTGAGAAGGACATCATCGTCCATCACCCATACGAATCCTTCGACGTGGTGCTGCAGTTCCTGAAACAGGCGACCGCCGACCCCGATGTGGTGGCAATTAAGTGGACGCTGTACCGCACGAGCAAGACCTCGCCGATCATCGAGGCCCTGAAGGACGCGGTGGAGGCGGGTAAGTCGGTCACCGCCGTGGTCGAGCTCAAGGCCCGCTTCGACGAGGAAGCGAACATCAAATGGGCGCGCGATCTGGAAAGCGCGGGCGTGCAGGTCGTGTACGGCTTCATCGAGCTCAAGACCCACGCCAAGCTGAGCCTGATCGTGCGCCGCGAGGGCGGCGAGCTCGTCACCTACTGCCATGTCGGCACCGGCAACTATCACCCGGTGACCGCCAAGATCTACACCGACCTGTCCTTCTTCACCGCCGACCGCACCGTCGGTCACGATGTGTCGCGCATCTTCAATTTCGTCACTGGCTATGCCGAGCCGGCCGAGCTTGAGGCCATGGCAGTCTCCCCGCACGGCATCAGGGCGCGCATCCTCGACCATATCCGCGAGGAGATGTATCATGCCAAGGCCGGGCGCCCGGCGGCGATCTGGATGAAAATGAACTCGCTGGTTGATGCCGAGATCATCGACGCGCTCTACGAGGCAAGCCAGGCTGGCGTTGAGATCGATCTGGTGGTGCGCGGCATTTGCTGCCTACGGCCTGGCGTGCCGCATCTCTCCGAGACCATTCACGTGAAGAGCATCGTCGGGCGCTTCCTCGAGCATTCTCGCATTTATTGCTTCGGCGCCGGCCACGGCTTGCCGAGCCGCAACGCCACCGTCTATATCAGCTCGGCCGACATGATGCCGCGCAATCTCGATCGGCGTGTGGAGGCCGTGGTCCCGATCAAGAACCCGACGGTGCACGAGCAAGTCCTCGATCAGATCATGGTGGCAAACCTCAAGGACAATGTGCAGAGCTGGCGAGTTAGGCCCGATGGAAGTTCGGAGCGAATCCGGCTAGGGAAGGGGCAGGAGCCATTCAGCGCGCAGGATTATTTCATGACCAATCCTAGCCTCTCAGGCCGCGGCACCTCTCTCAAAGAGAACATGCCGCCGCGCTTCGCGCGCCTGGTCGAGTCTGGTTGAGGTCCGGCGAGTAGCTCCCGTCATGGCGCGCAGAAATGAGCTGAGCCCCGTCGCCGTGGTCGACATCGGTTCGAACTCGGTGCGGCTCGTGGTCTATGAGGGCGCGACGCGGGCGCCAACCCCGCTGTTCAACGAAAAGGTGCTGTGCGGCCTCGGCCGCTCGCTTGCAACCACTGGGCGGCTTGGCGCCGACGCCGTGGCGCGAGCATTGCGGGCGCTCCGCCGTTTTCGCGCGCTGATCGACCAGATGGGCGTGACCAGGGTGGAGGCGATAGCCACGGCGGCGGCCCGCGAAGCCCAGAACGGTCCCGAATTCATCGCTCAGGCCGAGCGCATCATCGAAGTGCCGATCAGGGTGCTGACCGGCACCAAGGAGGCCGAGCTTGCGGCAGTCGGCGTCATCGCCGGCATTCATGACGCCGACGGCTTCGTCGGCGATCTCGGCGGCGGCAGCCTCGAGCTGATCGACGTACGCAAGGGCAAGCTCGGCGATGCCGCGACGCTGCCGCTTGGCGGCCTCAGGCTGATCGATGCCTCAGGCGGCAATTTGAAGCGGGCGCGCGAGATCGTCGACGCCGAGCTCGCCAAGGTCGATTGGCTGGACAAGGGGAAGGACCGCGACTTTTATGCCATCGGCGGAACGTGGCGGGCGCTCGCGCGGCTGCACATGACACAGACCAATTATCCGCTGAACGTCATGCACAATTACCGCATCGAGGCCGCCGAGGCGCTCAAATTCGCAAGCCTCCTCGACCAGCAGTCGCAAAGCTCGCTTGCCGGCATTCGTGATATCTCCGGCGCGCGGCGCGAGACCATCCCCTATGGCTCCCTGGTGCTCGAACGGTTGATCAGGCAAGTGAAGCCCCGCGCCGTGGTGATTTCGGTGTTCGGCATCCGCGAGGGTCTGTTGTGCACCATGCTGAGTGATGAGGAACGGCGGAAGGACCCTCTGCTTGCCGCTTGCGACGACCTGGCCCGGCGCCGCTCGCGCTCGATCGACTCTGCCTATGAGCTTTGCTTCTGGACCGATGCCCTGTTCCGCGCACCCGGACCGACCGAGACGCCGGAGCAGAGGAGGCTCCGCCATGCCGCGTGCCTTCTGTCAGACATCGGCTGGCACGCTCATCCGGACTATCGCGGCATTCAGAGCTTGAACCTCGTGGCCCACGGCAATTTCGTAGGGGTCGATCATCCGGGCCGGGCGTTCCTCGCGCTGACCGTCTACTATCGCAACGAGGGCACGCTGAAGGACGAGCTGAGCCAAAGCCTGATCGAGCTGGTCGACAAGGACATGCTGAAGCGCGCGCGCATCCTTGGCGCCGCGTTCCGTGCCGCCCATATGGTGTCGGCCTCGATGCCTGGCGTGCTCACCAACACGCCGATCGGCTATGAGGGCAACCGGCTGGTCTGGAGCTTGCCCGATCCCTATTCCAATCTCGAAGGGGAGCGGGTCGACCGCAGGTTCAAGGTGCTGGCCGACCTGCTCGACCGTGAAGCTGAAATCCGCGTCGGTCCCTCGTTTCAGCTCGCGGCAAGCTGAGCATGGATTCGGCGACACTAGGGTCGTCATGGCCGGGCTTGTCCCGGGGATGTCCAGCACAGGGCCGGGCATGACCGTCTATTTTTGAGTTGCTTTCCCCTTAACTCCCGCGTTTCGATCGATAAATGGCAGACGATCTCTATTCAGTTCTCGGCGTGGCGCGCACTGCGAAGGCCGAAGACATCGCCAAGGCCTATCGCAAGCTCGCCAAGAAGCTGCATCCCGACCTCAATCCGGGCGACAAGGCGGCCGAGGACAAATTCAAACAGGTGACTGCCGCTTACGACATTCTCGGCGATACCGAGAAGCGCCGGCGTTACGACCTCGGTGAGATCGATGCGAGCGGGCAGGAGCGTCCGCAGCAGCGTTACTATCGCGAATATGCCGGCGGCGAGGATGGAGCGCGCTACCGCTCGACTGCTGGCTACGAGGACCTCGGCGGCTTCTCCGATCTGTTCGGCGATTTGTTCGGCAGAGGAGCCGGAGCGCGCGCCGGCGGTCAGCGCTTCGCCATGCGCGGGCAGGACGCGCAATACCGGCTCGAGATCGACTTCCTCGAGGCGGTGAACGGCGCCAAGAAACGCATCACGCTTCCCGACGGCGGCACCCTCGACGTGACCATTCCGGCCGGCGTCGAGGAAGGTCAGGTGATGCGGCTTAAGGGCAAGGGCATGCCTGGCCTTGGCGGCGCCGAGTCGGGCGATGCTTTGGTCGAGATCCTGGTCAAGCCGCACCCAGTGTTCAAGCGCGAGGGCGACGACATCGTTGTCGAGGTGCCGATCACTTTCGATGAGGCCGTGCTAGGCGGCAAAGTCGAGGTGCCTACCATCACCGGCAACGTCTTTGCCACAGTTCCACCTGGTACCAACACCGGCAAGACGCTGCGGCTGAAGGGCCGCGGCATCAAGCGCAAGAACGGAAAGCTTGGTGACGAGTTGGTCAAGCTCACCGTGGTGATGCCGGACAGGATCGATGAGGATTTGAAGGCCTTTGCCGAAGAATGGCGCGGCAAGCACCGCTACGATCCGCGCCGCAAGCTTAGAGAGCAGGCCTGATGTTGACCGAACGCGACATCGTCTCTCGCGTGCAGCACGTCACCGTGACGCGCTTGCGGGTCTGGGTGCGGCAAGGCTGGATCAGGCCCGCCGCCAAGGAGAGCCAAGGCTTCTCCGAAGCCGACATGGCGCGCGCGGCGCTGATCCGCGACCTCGAGGACAAACTCGGCTTCGATGAGGAGCAGGTGCCAGTGCTGCTCAACCTGATCGATCAGATCCATGGACTGCGCGCCGAGTTGAAAACCATGCTCGATGCGCTCGAGGCCTTGCCCGAGGAGGTGCGCGCCACGGTGAAGATGCGCATCAACAAGCGCAAGCCGAAGTCCCGCTGATGACGCGCAGCGCTCTTTTGGTCGTCGCCTTTATCGCGGTCGTGGGTCTCTTGACCTTTGCCAGCATCCGCTTCGGTCTCGGCAGGCTGCCCGGCGACATCGTTATCGACCGTGGAAGTTTCTATTTCTACCTGCCGATCACGACCTCAATCCTCGTGAGCCTACTGCTTTCGCTCATTCTTTGGCTGGTCAGCCGGTAGCAGCGTCACTTCGCCCTTGCGGATGATCAGGGCAAGCTCGCCTCGCTTCAAGGCGAGCGCGTCGTCGCCGAACAGCTTCCGCCGCCAGCCGCGCAGAACGGGCACGTCGATGTCGTCTGAGCGGGCGATCTCTTCCAGCTCATCGCTGGTGGCGATCAGCTTTGGCGCCACGCCATGCTTTCCGGCGGTGGCCTTGAGCAGCACGCGCAGGAGATCGACCACGGCTTGCGCCTCCGGCGGCATCGGTTCGCCGCGCTCGATCGGCGGGATGGTCTTTGGATCGCGGTCGAGCCCCTTTGACACCGCCTCGAGCACCGCGCGGCCGCGCATGGAGCGGGCGAAGCCGTCATGCAGGGTCCTAAGCGAGCCCAAATCCTCGGCTGTGCGCGGTGCTTGGCTCGCGATGTCATAAAGAGCCTCGTCCTTGAGGATGCGGGCGCGGGGCACGTCCTGCGTCTGCGCCTCGCGCTCACGCCAGGCTGCGAGCTCCATGAGGACGGCCAGAGACTTCGGCGTCTTGATGCGCATCTTGAGCCGCTTCCAGGCGTGTTCGGGATGCAGCTCGTAGGTTGCAGGGTCGGTGAGCACCGCCATCTCCTCGTTGAGCCAGCTTGCGCGCTCGGACCGGTCGAGCTGGCTGCGGAGCTTTGGATAGAGGTCGCGCAGATGCACAACGTCGCCGAGCGCGTAAGTGTACTGGCGCTCGGAGAGGGGGCGGCGGCTCCAATCGGTGAAGCGCGAGGTCTTGTCCAGGTTGCGGCTCAACAGGCGCTTCACCAGCATGGAGTAGCTCACCGCCTCGCCGAAGCCGCAGACCATGGCGGCAACTTGCGTGTCGAAGATCGGATGCGGGATCACCCCCGCCAAATGATGGGCAATTTCAATGTCTTGGCGTGCCGAATGAAAGACCTTCAGCACCCGCTCATTGACCATCAGATCGAAGAAAGGCTGAAGGTCGATTCCCGGCGCGAGACTGTCAACCAGGACCTCGGTGCCGTTCGCTGCCATCTGAATGAGACAGAGCCGTGGCCAAAAGGTCTGCTCGCGCATGAACTCGGTGTCGACCGCCACAAAAGGCGCAGCGCCAAGCCGGGCGCAAGCCTCGGCCAGGTCCTCGGTACGGGTAATGAGCTGCATCGGCTGCGGATATAGCTTAAGGCACGGCTTGAGGCCAAGTGCGCCGATCGACGTCAATCGACTTACCCCGTACTTTGATCGCAGGGCATCAGCACCGATCGGTAACACCGACGGTAGGGAGCCGTGGTGGCGGTTGTCCTGACTTGGTTACTGGCAGAGGCGGCGATGGGCCGCACTATGCACTGGCTCGTGGTTAAGCCGATCGCTCAAACGCGAGCTTGGTGCGATGACTTTACTTGATCCGTCGCCTGCTCGATGCTCGGCCGCGTTTGGTCGGCGAACGACATGTGCAAGAGCGAAGACACCAACGAGAAGAGTGCCACGAGCCCCGCGAGCGCCCAGGCCTCAAGGGGCAAACGCGTTCTTACGGGAAGGCCTTCCAATCCTAAACATGAAATTCTCCCTCAATGTGCCGCATGGCCAATAAACTTGGCTGCGCTGGCTTTGTTCCGGGGCCGCCGCTTGCCTTGACAAGGCGGGCCGTCCCATGTGCTGTTCCGGCGCGATCCTTCCCATCCCACTTTTGTCCTTTCAGTCATGCATCCCTATCGCACCAAAACCTGTGGCGAGTTACGGAAAGAGAATGTCGGACAAACCGTCAGGCTCTCCGGCTGGGTGCACCGCGTGCGCGACCATGGCGGGTTGCTGTTCATCGATCTCCGAGACCATTACGGCATCACCCAATGCGTGGTGGATCCGGCTTCGCCGGCCTTCGCCGAGTCGGAGAAGCTGAAGCCGGAATGGGTGGTGCGCGTCGACGGCGAGGTCGTGGCGCGCTCTGCCGAAACCATCAATCCAAGTCTGCCCACTGGAGAGGTTGAGGTCAGGGCCAAAGCGATCGAGGTGCTGTCGGAGGCGAAAGAGCTTCCTCTGCCGGTGTTCGGCGAGCCCGACTATCCGGAGGAGACGCGGCTCAAATACCGCTTCCTCGACCTCCGCCGCGAGAGCCTGCACGCCAACATCATGAAGCGGCAGGCGATCATCTGGTCTTTGCGGCACAGGATGCGCGAGGCCGGCTTCTTCGAGTTTCAGACCCCGATCCTCACCGCCTCCTCGCCTGAGGGGGCCCGCGACTATCTCGTGCCGAGCCGCGTGCATCCGGGAAAATTCTACGCGCTGCCCCAGGCTCCGCAGCAGTTCAAGCAGCTCATCATGATCGCCGGCTTCGACCGCTACTTCCAGATCGCGCCCTGCTTCCGCGACGAGGACGCCCGCGCCGATCGCTCGCCGGGAGAGTTCTATCAGCTGGATCTGGAAATGAGCTTTGTCACGCAGGAGGACGTATTCGATACGGTCGAGCCGATCATGCGCGGTCTGTTCGAGGAATTCGGCGGCCACAAGGCGGTGACGCAGAAATTCCCGCGCATCGCCTATGCCGAGGCGATGAAGAAATACGGCACCGACAAGCCTGACCTGCGCAACCCGATCGAGATGCAGGACGCGACCGAGCACTTCCGCGGCTCGGGCTTCAAACTGTTCGCCGGCATGATCGAGATGGATGAAAACACGCGCATCTGGGCGATCCCGGCACCTGGCGGAGGCAGCCGTGCCTTCTGTGACCGCATGAACGCTTGGGCGATCGCCGAGGGTCAGCGCGGGATGGGCTATATCAGCTTCGAAAAGGCGGCGAGCGGCACCGCCGCGGAGGCCGATGCTCCGGGCAAGGGGCCGATCGCCAACAATCTCGGCCCGGTGCGCACCAAGGCAATCCGGGAGCAGCTCGGCTTGAGGGGAGGCGACGCTGTCTTCTTTGTCGCGGGGCTGCCCAAGGAGTTCGTCGATTTCGCCGGCCGGGCGCGAACCAAGCTCGGCTCTGAGCTCGGCCTCATCGCGCAGGATCGCTTCGAGTTCTGCTGGGTCGTCGATTTCCCCATGTATGAGTGGAACGAGGAGGAGGAGAAGATCGACTTCTCACACAATCCGTTTTCCATGCCGCAAGGCGGCCTTGAGGCGCTCGAGATAATGAAGCCTGAAGAGATCCTCGCCTTTCAATACGATCTCGTCTGCAACGGCGTGGAGCTGTCCTCAGGCGCCATCCGCAATCACAAGCCTGAGATCATGGAGAAGGCCTTCGCCATTGCCGGCTACTCCAAGGACGATCTCGAACAGCGCTTCGGCGGCATGTTGCGCGCGCTGCAGTACGGCGCGCCTCCCCATGGCGGCATTGCGCCTGGCATCGACCGCATCGTCATGCTGCTTTGCGGGGAGGCGAATCTGCGCCAGGTGGTCATGTTCCCCATGAATCAGCAG